>CAMAUG010000122.1 GCA_945861255.1 Candidatus Sulfopaludibacter sp. SbA3 | reverse complement strand
CCATTTGTCGTCGGGCGAAATCATGGCTTCGTGATTGCCGGGCTCCGTGGTGATGCGCGCGCGTGTGCCGCCGCCCGCGCTCATTGCGTACAGATGGCGCTCATGCAGACTGCCTTCGCTGGTCGTCAAAAAGATGCGCGCGCCGTCTTCGGAGAACGCGAAATCGGTCACCTCGAACTTGCCTGAGGTCAATTGCTTCGCCGCGCCGTTATCGAAATTGACCGCGTATAAGTGAGCGAAGCCATCACGCTCACTGGTCATGTACACTTCGTTGCCGTTCCGCGACCACGTCAGCCGGTCGTCCAACGGATGCTGGATCCAGGCGTCGTCGTGATCGGTGAACAATACCCGCGTACTGCCGTTGGCTGCGTCCAGCGCCAGCACCCAGCGGTCTTTGTTGTCCATCGCGCGCTGCAGCAGCACCGCCTTCGTGCCGGCGTCGTTCCACAACGGGGCCTGCATTTCCACGTCGCGCGGCTTGCCATCAGCCAGCTTCATGCCTGACTCCACCCACTTCACCTCACCCGTAGCGGTGTCCAAAATCGCCACGCGCTGGCGGTCCTGATTGTCGCCGACATTGTTGCGTCCGGGAATTTCTTCGGGATAGCTCGATTCCGTGACGTAGTTCGGTACGTTGGACGGCTTGGAATCCTTCGCGCCCTCGCCGATGACGGCAGTGACGCATTTCTCGTCCGGGCATAGATCGAGTTGCACCAACTTCTGCCCGGCCTGTAATTCAAACGCCTTCCGTGAGTTGTCTTTCTTCTTGCGCGCTTCCTCTTCTTCCTTGGCAATGGCGCGCTGCTTCGCCACGTCAAGAAACGCGGTTTCCTGCTTCTTAAGCAACTCCTGGCTTTCAGTGAGCTTCGGATCGTCCGCGGGCTTGGTGACAATATTGGTGAGCTGCTCAACGGCGCCGTTTTCAAGTGTGAGCACGAAGAGATTGCTGGCGCGCGTGAAGGCCACGCGATTCTCATCCTGCGTGAACCCCGGATTCTCTTCCTTCTCGATAGTCTTAGTAAGCCTCCGCGCTTTGTCGGTGCGGTAATCGTAGAGGAAAAGATCGCCGTCCAGAGCGTACACGGAGCGCTTGTGGTCGCGCGTGGATCTCGCCGCGGCCGGCGGTGCAGCTTGTGATTGCTCTTCGGTGAGCTTGCGAAGCCCCGATCCGTCGCGGTTCACGACATATGTGTCACGCGGTTTCAGAACGGCGTCGGACGGCTGCTTCCACTGGAAATAGATCCTTGTGCTATCGCCGGACCAGCGGACACCGGTGGGCTCATACCCATAGAGCCCCGGTCCGCGCATGACGTGGTCAATGGTGAGCGGGGGAACTTGTGCGAAAAGCGTCGCGCTTACCAGCAACAGGAGCAAAAGAGGGGATTGACACCGATTTCGCTGTAACAACCACTTAGTCGTCCATAAGCGCCGTGGGCGAAAGTGGCTGCCTGTCCCCTCTTTTGCGCACCCCGCTCGCGAGCCGGTGGGCACTATCGTCATATTTCGCGGCATCTGTTGCGCTCCTACCCTATTCTCGCAAGAATCCGGTGAATCCCATTCTGAAATACGTCCGGGGGCGTCAGCAGGCTGAGCACAAGGAATGCCTCGGATTCGAAATCGTAAAAGAAGCCGGGTTGTATCAGAACGTCGTCGGCCGCCAACAGGTCCAGCGCCCATTGCTCCTCGGTTCGCGTGCTCGGCACTTGCAGCGTCGCGTACCATCCGCCCTCCACGTTCAGCACGCGTGCCGGTGAAGAGGGGCCGGCCGCGTTGCGCAGTAGCGCGAGATTCGTGCGCGTCCGCTCCAATACTTGCGCGCGCACCATGTTGCCGGCGTTGAGTAACTCCGGCAGCGCCAGTTGCACGGCTGTTCCAACCGAGAGAAACGTGTCCGCGATCCATTCCAGCCCATCCAGCGCCGCTTCGTAGCGCGGACCGCCGGCAACAATCCAACCCAACTTCATCTGTGGAAGCCCCGCGATTTTCGACAGACCGCTCACCGTAAACGTGAGCACGCTACGCGAATCGGCCAGCGTTGCCACGCGCGAGCCGTCCGGTGCGAAGGTGAAATCCGCAAAGACCTCGTCGGAAATTACCGGCACTCCCAGTTCCTTGATCCGTGCCCATTCCTCGCGCTTGAGGAACGACCCGGTGGGATTGTTCGGATTGACGATTGCCAGCGCCTTGGTGCTTGGTGATACCGCGGCGGCGAGCGCCGGAAGATCGATGTGCCAGCCTCCGTCGTAGCGTAATGGATACTGCTTCACGCGGACCGATTCCATCGCTGCGAGATAGTCGAAGAGCGGATAGGAGGGGCGGGGGACCAGTACTTCATCGCCCGGATCGCACAGAAGCTTGAAGACGTACGCGTATGCCTCGCTGGTGCTGGCGGTGAGGATAATACGTGCCGGGTCCACCGCCGCTCCGCGTTCTGCATAATATTGCGAAACCGCCTCGCGCGCGGAGGCCAGGCCACGCGGATCGGGATCGTAGCGTAGGGCTTCAGGACTGGCCAACGCCGCGAGAATCTGATCTTGCGGATACGCGAATTCCGCACGCGTGGGATTCGATTCGGTCAAATCCAGCACTCGTGCTCCGGCGCTCCGCTTTTCGTTCAGCAGCTTCGTGAGCGGATTGGGGCGCGAATCCCATGCGATCCGCGATGAAAACCCGGGCGTGTGCACTGTTCTCCATTCTCTCCAACAGGGCCTCTCCGCGAAAATCCGGCCTCTGCGAGAATCAAGGAATGCTCCGCCTGCTCCGGGTTCTTTCGCCGTTGGGAGACCTGCCGAGGTTTCGCGGGAATCCGAACGGATTCCTTCTCGACGCCGCGCGTAAGTCGGGCGATCTGGTGAATTTTCGCCTCGCGGCACAGAACGTTTTTCTGGTGAGCCACCCCGACGCGATCCGTGATGTGCTGGTGACGCATCAGGCCAACTTCACCAAGAGCCGCATGCTGGAGCGCGCCAAGGTCCTGCTCGGGGAAGGGTTGCTGACCAGCGAAGGGGAATTGCATACACGCCAACGCAGGTTGGTCCAGCCGGCGTTTCATCGCGACAGGCTGGCGCGCTACGCCGTTGACATGGTGGCGTGCTCGGCGAATGCGCGCGCGGCGTGGTGTGATGGCATGGAAATGGACGTGTCTAAAGAGATGGCGCGGCTCACGCTTGCTATTGTCGGGCGGACTTTGTTCAGCACCGATATTTCCTCCGAGGCCGACGAAATCGGCGCCGCGATGACGGAAATCTTTTCGCTGTTCGACACGCTGCTGATGCCGTTCTCGGACTGGATTCAGAAACTGCGCGTCCCGTCGGTACGCCGCTTTGAAGAAGCGCGCGGCAAGCTGGACCGCATCGTCTACGGCCTGATCGCCGAGCGCCGCCAGACCGGGGAAGATGCGGGCGACCTGCTTTCCATGCTGCTGCTGGCTCAGGATGAGGACAAAACGCGCATGACCGACAAGCAGGTCCGCGATGAAGCGCTGACGCTGCTCATCGCCGGGCACGAAACCACCGCGAACGCGCTCACCTGGACGTGGTACCTGCTCTCGCAAAATCCGGAGGCAGAAGCGCGCGTGCACAAAGAACTCGAAACTGTACTCGGCGGCGGATTGCCGACGTTTGACGACATGGAGCGCCTCCCCTACACTACCGGCGTGATCTCCGAAGCGCTGCGCCTGTATCCGCCCGCATGGGCCATCGGACGCCGCGTCAAGCAGGATTACACAATCGGTGATCGCACTATTCCGGCCAAATCGATTCTGCTGATGAGCCCTTGGGTGGTGCATCGCGATCCGCGCTGGTGGCCGGAGCCGGAGCGCTTCCGGCCGGAGCGCTGGTTGCCCGGAGAAACGGAAGGCCGTCCGAAATTCGCATATTTTCCGTTCGGTGGTGGAGCGCGTACCTGCATCGGAGAACGTTTCGCGTGGGCCGAAGGCGTGCTGGTGCTCGCGACGCTCGCACAGCGCTGGAAGATGGGCCTGGTCCCTGGCCACCCCGTGGAGACGCGCGCCGTGATCACGTTAAGAACGCGTTACGGAATGAAAATGAAAGTTGCGGCACGGCCGCCCCAGAATCGGCTAAACTGAATTTCTGAGGAGGACGTGAACCATGTCTCTACGGATCAACGACACTGCCCCCGATTTCACCGCTGAAACGACGCAGGGAACCATCAACTTCCACGAATGGATTGGGGACGGCTGGGCCATTCTATTTTCGCACCCGAAAGATTTTACGCCCGTGTGCACCACCGAGCTGGGCTACATGGCCGGCCTGGAGCCGGAATTCAAAAAGCGCAACTGTAAGATCATCGGTCTGAGCGTCGATCCGGCCAGCAGCCACGGCAAGTGGGCCGTCGATATTGAGGAAACGCAGGGTCATAAGGTCAACTACCCGATGATCGGCGATCCGGAGCTGAACGTCGCCAAGTTGTACGATATGCTTCCCGCCGATGCCGGGACCACGTCAGATGGCCGCACCGCCGCCACCAACGCCACCGTGCGCACCGTATTCGTGGTTGGTCCGGACAAGAAGATCAAGCTGATGCTGGTTTATCCGATGAGCACCGGCCGCAACTTCGATGAAGTGCTGCGCGTGCTTGACTCCATTCAGTTGACCGCCAAGCACCAGGTGGCGACGCCGGTGAACTGGAAGCAGGGCGAAGATGTGATTATCGTCCCCGCGGTTACCGATGAGCAGGCGAAAGCGAAATATCCCGGCGGCTGGAAGGCGCCGAAGCCGTACCTGCGCATCGTCCCGCAACCGAAGTGAATTATGGGGACAGGCTACTCAATCGCCGATCTCCTCGCCGTCGCAGCCGGAAGAGCATGATCCGCCTGTCCCAAGTCTTGTTTTCGTTGCTGGCCTGCGGTGCAGCATTGGCACAGGATGTCCGCCCTCGCCTCCGCCCCCTGAACGATCAATCGAACAATTTCAAATCCGGCCCCGCCGTCGGCGCGCACATTCCGGATTTCGAAGCCGTCGACATCGACGGCAAGCGCCAGACATTCGATACTCTCAGGGGTCCTAGAGGTCTGGTGCTGGTATTCGCGCGCTCTGCCGATTGGTGCCCGTACTGCAAGACGCAGCTTGCCGATCTCAACCGGCAGGCCGAAGGCTTTCGCAAGCGCGGCCTGAACGTCGCCTCGCTGACCTACGACAGCGTCGATATTCTGAAGACCTTTTCGGCGCGTATCGGCATCAAGTACACGATGCTGTCGGACCCGGAATCGAAGGTGATCCGTGCCTTCGATATTCTGAACACGAATGTCCCGCCCGGTCCGCGCTTCGGCATTCCATTCCCTGGCACGTACGTCATCAATGAGAAGGGCATCGTTACCGCGAAGTATTTCGACGACGATTACCGTGAGCGGTTTTCCGCAGCCAGCATGCTGACGCGGGAATTCGGCGAAGGCGGCGCCGAAAAGACGACCGTGGAGAACGCCCAAATCAAGCTGACCTACTACGCGAGCGATGCGATGCTGGCGCCCGGCCATCGCACGGCACTGGTGCTGGAAGTGGAGCCGAAGCCCAAAATGCATCTGTATGCGCCCGGCGTCGATCGCTACATTCCCATTGACTGGCAAATGGCGAAATCGAAAGCATGGGTGTCGTTTCCCGCGGCGTATCCGGCCTCACGCAAGCTGAACCTGCCCGTGATCAAGGAAATGGTGCCAGTTTACGACAGACCGGTCCGTCTGGTGCGCGATATCACGTTGGGCCTGGACCCCGAACTCGCGCCTGCGTTGAGCGCCGATCGTACGCTTACCGTGGAAGGCTTCTTTCGTTACCAGGCTTGCGACGACCGCGAGTGTTACCTGCCCAAGACGATCCCGCTGCGCTGGACGTTCCAGGTGGGACAACTCGATATGCAGAGGGTCCCGGAGCCGTTGCAGCGGAAGTAAGCCCCCGCAACCTCGCCGCGGTTAGGTTCCCCACGCGCGCTAGTCTACAATTTCAGATAGTGGCCCAGATCGTACCCGCCGTGGCTGTCGAATTTTCACACGTCTCGAAGAGCTATCCCATTTATGCCGCGCCCGGCGACCGCCTGAAAGAGCTCGCCACGTTTCACAGGCGCAGTTTTCATCGCGATTATTGGGCTCTTCGGGACGTCAGTTTCTCGGTCCGCAAAGGCGAGACGTTTTGTCTGATCGGTGAAAATGGATCCGGCAAGAGCACGGCGCTTCAAATTTGCGCCGGGATTCTGAACCCGTCCTCAGGTTCCGCCCGCATGACGGGCCGCGTGGCTGCCTTGTTGGAGCTGGGCGCGGGCTTCAACCCCGAATTCTCCGGCCGCGACAACGTATATCTTAACGCCGCGATTATGGGCCTCTCCAAGAAGGAAATGGAACGTAAGTTTCCCGAGATCGAGGAATTCGCGGAGATCGGGGACTTCATCGATCAACCCGTGAAAACGTACTCGAGCGGGATGTCCGTGCGCCTGGCTTTTGCCGTGGCAATTCACGTGGACCCGGAAATTCTTCTGGTGGACGAAGCACTTGCCGTGGGCGACGTTTATTTCCGGCAGCGCTGCCTGCGCAAGGTGCATGAGCTTCGCTCGCGCGGCGTGACGATATTGTTCGTCTCGCATTCGATGGCGGAAGTAAAACAATTGGGCGACCGCGCGTTGTGGCTGGATCATGGCAACCTCATGGCCGTGGGTTCCACGGATCGCGTGGTTTCCGGGTTCCTGGCCGCGATGGCCGCCAAGGACGCCAAGTATCAGGAGCAGGACGCGCTGCATCATCCGTATCCGCCGTCCGGGGTGCCCATGGAACTGGTGGAAGGAATTCCCAACGCGGATCGGCGTTCCGGCGATGGGCGTGCCGAGGTTTTGGGCATCGCGGTATGCGGCGCGGACGGGAGGCCGCTACGCCTGGTGCCTCCGGAATCCACCGTGGTGGTGCGCGTGAGTATCCGCGCCAAGCACAATCTGGATCGGCCCATCGTCGGTGTGCTGTTGCGCAATCAACTGGGTTTGGACTTCGCGGGGGTTAATACCGCCAACGACGGCCATCCTCTGCCTCCTCTCATGATGGGCGAAACATGCACCGTGGATTTTCACGTGGACCTATCCACGCTGTACACATCTTCACTCTCGTTTTCTCCGGCGGTGTCGAACGGGACTTTGGAAAATTACGCCGTCTGCGATTTTGTGGAAAACGCCATTGTGCTTGAAATGGTCCCGCCGGACGGTCATCTCTATGGTCCTTCGCGGTTCCCGTGCCGCATTGAGGTGAATGCGAAGCTCGGTGAGGGAGCCGCGGCGTCTTGATCGAATTCACCGGAGAACGCGTGGTGCCCGGCCAGGTTGAAGAAGACCTGTGGGCGGAGCACTTCTCGCGCTACGCTTTCGCGGCCCGGCTGGTGTCCGGGGGGCGAGTCCTTGACATAGGCTGCGGCACCGGATACGGCACCGCGGAACTGGCACGGGCCGCCGACGCGACCGTGGGGTTAGACGTGAGCGTGGAAGCGGTGGCCTACGCGGCCACTCACTATGCGTCACCCAATACGTTATTTTTGGCCGCCACCGCGACGGCGTTGCCCTTCACCGATACCTCCTTCGACGTCGTGGTCATTTTCGAGGTCATCGAACATCTCGCCGATTGGCGTGCGCTGCTCATCGAAGCCCGCCGCGTCGTCCGCCCCAGCGGTCTGGTTCTGATCTCGACGCCCAACAAGAATTACTATTCGGAATCCAGGGGCGCGAGCGGCGCGAATCCCTTTCACGTTCACGAGTTCGAACCTCGCGAATTTCAGGACGCGCTAGCCGATGTTTTTCCGCACACTCGGATACTGCTGCAGAATCGAGTGCATGCATTCGGATTCTACACGCCAGAGACCGCGGCGCCCACCGACGCGCAAATCGGTGCATCGCAAGGATCTGCCGATGACGCGCATTTTCTTCTGGCCGTTTGTTCTCTCCATGCGGTGCCGGACCTGCGAAATTTCATTTACGTGCCCCGTGCGTCCAACGTACTCCGGGAACGGGAGCGGCACATCGAAAGTTTGCGGCAGGAACTCGACTTGGGCCGAAGTGAACGCGATGCTGTCATGCGCTCGCACGAAGTATTGACACGCGACCTGGAGGAGAAGACCCGCTGGGCTCGCGAGTTAGACGAACAACTCGCCGCCACGCGAAGCGAACGCGATGCCGTCATACGCTCGCACGAATTATTGACACGCGACCTACAAGAGAAAATTCAATGGGCCAGCCGCTTAACCGACGAAATCGCTAACGCGCGCCAAGAACTCCAACAGGCCATTCGCGCCATCGACGCCGCGGAGAACACCGTCATCGAACGGACACGCTGGGCGCAAGAACTAGACGCCCAGCTTCAGGCCGCCCAACAGCGCCTAAGTACCTTGGAAATGTCCCGCTGGGTGCGCCTCGGCCGCAGGTTAGGTCTGGGACCTGCCGGTGCCTCACCAGAGCGCAAGAAGGACGGCTGACCCGGGTGCTTCGACGTTCGCTCGGATTCTTGTGGCGTCTCATTGGAGGGCTTTCTCTCGCGCTGCTGTCGCCAATTCTGCTGGCGGCGAGCGCCCTCTGTCTCGCGCTGACCGATCTGGCCGCTCGTATCGTGGGCCAAGGGAAGCTCGCGCCAGAGACCCCTCCAGATGCGCGCGCGGCCAGCATCGTCATCCCCAACTGGAACGGCCGCGATCTGCTCGAAAAATACCTGCCTTCGGTGATCGAAGCCGCTGCGCGTGTTCCCGGAAGCGAGGTGCTTCTAGTGGACAACGGTTCCACCGACGGCAGCGCCGCCTTCGTGCGCGAACGGTTTCCGATGGTGAAGCTTCTGGCGCTTCCGGAAAACCTGGGCTTCGGCGGCGGCTCCAACGTTGGTTTCCGCGCCGCTAGCCATGACATTGTGGTGCTACTGAACAGCGACATGCGCGTGGAGCCGGATTTTCTGCGGCCGCTGCTGGCCGGGTTCAGCGATGAGTGGGTGTTTTCCGTTTCCTGCCAGATTTTCTTTTCCGATCGCACGAAACTTCGCCAGGAAACCGGCCTCACACAAACCTGGTGGCATCGAGGAAACGTACGCGTCCGTCATCGCGACGACTCACAGATTCAGAGGCTCTATCCCTGCGCGTACGGCGGCGGCGGCTCCACGGCGTATGACCGGCGCAAGTTTCTGGAACTCGGCGGTTTCGACGACTTGCTGGCGCCCTTTTACATGGAGGACACCGACCTCGGTTACCTGGCCTGGAAGCGGGGATGGAAAGTGTTGTATGAGCCCGCGAGCATTGTCTATCACGAACACCGGGGCACCATTGGCCGCCGGTTCAGCGAAGCCTACATTCAAAGCATCCTCAAGAAAAACTACTTGCTGTTCACCTGGAAAAACATTCATGAATGGCAAAAACTTACAAGCCACTTTTTCTTCGCCTGGGCCAGTGCGTTGCTGAGCTGGTTCGCGGGCAATTCGCCGGAACGCTTCAACTTCACGGGCATCGCAAAGGCCGTGCGGCAGTTGCCCCTGGCGATGAGATCGCGATGGCGCGCCCTCGGGATGGCTTCGATTTCCGACACGGAGGCTCTGCGGAGGCCGATGGGCGGCCATTTCCGCGATGCCTTCGCCGGCATGTCCGTTAAACCGGATCCACTACGCGTTCTATTTGTATCCCCCTACCCGATCTGCCCGCCCACCCATGGTGGCGGCGTATTCATGAATCAGACCGTTCGTGAGCTGGCGCGCCTGTGCGAACTTCATGCCATCGTGATGCTCGACTACGCGAGCGAACGCACCCCGCACCAGGAGATCGACAGCATTTGCGCCTCCACCGAATACTTCGTGCGCCAGGGCGGAAAGCAAAAATCCTTAGGCACGATGGAACCGCACGCCGTGCGTGAATTCCGCAACTCGGAACTGGAGTGGGCCATCCACCGCCAGATCTACCTCCACCGGATTGACGTGCTGCAACTCGAATACACGGTGCTCGGTCAATACGCGGGCCGGTTCCGCAGGATACCCAGTATCCTGTTCGAGCATGATGTCTATTTCCAATCCATCGCGCGGCGTCTTCCCTACATGACGCGGCTGTGGGAGCGTCTGGAAGCGCGCTGGGAGTACTTGCGCGCGCTGCGCTACGAACTGCGCATGCTGCCGACGCTCGACCGCATCCAGGTGTGCAGCCGCGATAACGCGCAGCATCTGCTTTCGTTCCTGCCTCGATTGGCGGGCCGGATTGACGATGGGGTCCGCGCCGGCATCGATACTTCGCGCTACCACTACT
>CAMAUG010000121.1 GCA_945861255.1 Candidatus Sulfopaludibacter sp. SbA3 | reverse complement strand
TCTACCAAATCCTACAGGTTCTCAGCGTCACCTTGTTCGAGCAAACGCCCATTCTACGGGCCTTTGACGACACTTACTCCCAGGAAAAATCAGACCTATTTTCTAACCAGTTGAGCCTGCTCGACTTATAGCCGGACACTACTGATCCTCCCCCGGGGCGACCGACCTCACTTTGCGGAACAAGAACAGGTAGAAAATCAGAATATTAATTCCGGCAATCGCCAGGCACAGCACCTTTAATCGAAACGCAATATTGTACAAATACTGGTCCGGAGTCCCGGCCAGAAACATGAATCCGGTTCCCACGTTCATCGCGAACCCGGCGACACCCATGGGAATCAATCGATGCAACGCCGCCAGCGGCACTTGTTTGGCGACACCCAGCAACCGCAGATCGAACAGAACCACCGATCCATAAAGCATGCAGAGTCCGGTGAAATGGATGGATTCGCACGTGGACCACACCCACGTATTCAGCGTAATGAACGCCGAAGCAGGGGTGCTTTTCAGCCATTGTTCCAGCCAAGGTAGGAATTCAGCCATCATCGCCGCGTGTCCAATCAATTGTCCGTCAATAGCCGTGTGTAGGTGTAAGCCAGCAGGCGGCCCGACGTGATGGCCGTTACCCACAGCGCCAGTGAAACGCCCGCCATCCGCCGAAATTTCATTGGGATCGCCACGGGCTCCGGCGTCTTGCGCAAGACTCCGGCCGTCAGCATACGGAGAAAAGCCACGGCCACGGCAATGCACGCCAGCTTGAAGTAGAACAGCGGGTTCGTAAGCGCTTTCCCGGGGTACGCGATCAGCAACAGCACTCCAGAGACGGCGTTGATCCAAAATCCCACCCACGCAAAAGGAAGAAAGCGAGCCATGGCGCCGAGGGGAATCGCGCGCAGCAGGCCCAAAACCCGCAGCCCCATCGCGGCGGCCGTGCCCGCCAGAAATCCCATCCCGATTGCATGCAAGATCAGAATGAACGGAAATGCCAGCAGCGAAGTCGACTCACGCAGCCAAATGCTGAGGGCACTTCGTTCGATCCAGAAAAAGATGGGGTCTGGATTCATGCCAGTTTTGAGCGTACCCGGTCGCTCAACGCTTTGCCGTCAACGCGTTTGCCCGCGAGTTTGGCTTGCGTGGCTTTCATGACCACACCCATCTGCTTGAGCGACGTCACGCCGGTTTCAGCCATGGCCGCCGCGACGGCCGCGTCAATCTCTGCTTCGGTGGGCGCCGAGGGCATGTAGGATTCGATGAGTTTGAGCTCGGCTTCCTCTTTCACGGCGAGTTCTTCGCGGCCTCCCTTGCGGAACATGTCTGCCGATTCGCGGCGCTGTTTGACCAGCGTGGTCAGCACCTGCAGCTCGGACTGCTCGTCATGCGGCTTCATGGTATCGACCGTCTGCTTGTGCAAGGCGGACTTGATCATCCGCAGTGTGTCGAGCCGCAGCTCTTCCTTGGCCTTCATGGCGGCCACCATATCTTTTTGGATCTGATCGAGGAGCGGCATAAAGTAATAGCTTAGCGCCCGCGGTGGCGAACACGTTGACAGCCTCTCCGGCGTTGCCATCAAAGCGCGGCCAAGACGGCATTCACCAGGATCGCTGCCATGCCGGCGGGGATCAGCAGTTTCCACCCGATGTTCATCAGTTGGTCGTAGCGGAAGCGCGGCAGCGTTCCGCGCAGCCAGATCATCCCGTAAATGATGACAGCGGTTTTCGCGAAAAACCAAAAGAGCGGCGCAATCAGCGCGTTCACCGGAGGGACGGCCAGCGCCAATCCGAAGCCGGTGGTCATCGCGCCCAAACCCGCCAGGCCAATTTGTTGAGGCCTGCTCCGCAGGCGGCGCGCCATGAGCAACGAGGCCACTCCGATGCCCGTGAATAGCAGCACCGGTACTCCATAGCCGATCGGAATCTCCAGCCAAGCGATGTTGGCGAACGGCCGCAGCCACCCACCCAGAAACAGCGTGACCGCCACGCACGCCACCACGAAGGTGTTGGCGCTTTCTCCCAGCATGAACAGCGCCCAGCGGAAACCGCTGAATTCGGTGTGAAAGCCCGCCACCAGCTCGGATTCGGCTTCCGGCAGATCGAACGGCACGCGGCCCACTTCCGCGATCGACGCGATCATGAAGATCGCGAACGGTACCAGCATGAATCCATAATTGCCGAATATGAACCACACGCCCTGATCCCGCTGCGCTTCGACGATCTTGACCATGCTGAGCGATTCAGCCGACATCACCGGCGCAAGCAACGCCAACGATAGCGCCACTTCATAGCTCACCAGTTGCGCCGAACTCCGTAAAGCTCCGAGCAGTGGATAGTGGCTGTTCGACGCCCATCCACCTAAAATGATCCCGAGCACGCTGAGCGCGCCCATGGCGGAAATGAACAACAGTCCGACGTTGATATCCGCCACCACAAGGCGCGGCGCGAACGGCAGCACGGAAAACGCGGTCAGCGCTGTGAACGTGGCGATCACCGGCGCCACCCAGAAAATCGCGCGGTCAGCCTGGCGCGGAATCAGGTCTTCCTTGAGCACCAGTTTCAGTGCGTCGGCCAGCGGTTGCAACAAACCATGTGGGCCCACGCGCATCGGCCCGAGGCGCGCCTGAAAATCCGCCAGCACCTTGCGTTCCACCAGCACGATATAGACGGAAAGCAGTGGATACGCCAGAATGATGACGATGGTCAGGACGATGGGGATGAGCAGATCCGTCATGGGGCATCACCTGAGTAAGGAAATCTCCGCGAACCGTAAGAAGGGCTCAGGATACAAACCAATGACGACAGTAGCCGCCGCCGTGATCCCCAGCGCGACGCGCATGCCCACGCTGGATGAGATCAACGACGCGCGCTCCGCCGCCTGGCCCATGTACATCATCTTTACGATGCCGAAATAATAATAGAGCGCCACCGCGACATAGAGCGTCGCGACGACGGCCAACACCGTGTGGCCTGTCTGGATCAGGGACAGGAAGATGTAATATTTGCCCAAGAATCCTGCTGTCGGCGGCAGTCCCGCCAGCGACAACAAGAACACCACCATCAACGCTGCATACGTGGGGTTGCGTTGCGCCAAGCCGGAGATGTCATTCAGGTCTTCCTCGATTCCGCGTCCCGTGACTTTGCTGCGCAACGCGGCCACCACTAGAAGCGCGCCTAGGTTCGTGAACGTATACACCAACACGTACACCGCGACCCCCTGCAGTCCAGTTTCATTTCCGGCCACCAGGCCCAGCAGGATATAGCCGGCGTGAGAAATGGAACTGTAGGCGATCAGCCGTTTCAGGTTCGTCTGTGTGATCGCGGCCAGATTTCCAGCGGTCATGCTCAACACGGCCACTGCCACCAGCAGCGGCTGCCACGCGTCGCGAAGCGCGCCGAGCGGCTCCAGAAAAAAACGCAACAACAGAGCGAAGCTGGCCGCCTTGGAACCCACGGACAAGAACGCCGTCACGGGCGTAGGAGCGCCTTCATATGCATCCGGCGCCCACATGTGGAAGGGGACCGCGGAAATCTTGAACAACAGCGCCACGGCGGTCACCGCCAGGCCCACCAGCAGGATAGGATCGTGCAGGTCGCGCGATTGAATCGCCGTGGCGATGTCCTTCAACCTGGTCGATCCCGCCACGCCGAACAACAGTGAGAAGCCATAAGCCATCAGCGCGCTCGAAAACACGCCCAGCAGAAAATACTTCAGCGCCGCTTCGTTCGATCGCCGTTCACCGCGCAAGAAGCCGACCAGGATGTAGAACGACAGCGACATCAACTCCAAGCCCACGAAGATAGTGATCAGGTCCGTACCCGTGGCCAGGAAATACATGCCGCACTGCGCCAGCAGGATCAGGCCGTAATATTCCGCTTGCTCTTCACCCTCTATTTCCAGATAGCGATAGGAAATGAGAATCGTGACCAGCGACGCGGCCAGAAAGATCCAGTTGAAGAAGAGGGCGAATCCATCCACCGAAATCGCGCCTGAAAAAGCCGTGAGCCGCCGTCCGTCGAGCGCCTGTTGCTGCTCCCATAGCGTCCACGCGGTTACCGCCAGCCCAGTGAGCGAGAGGCCCAGAATCCACTGCCGGGCTGCCGCCGCGCGTGCCCGCCCCAACATGAATTCCAGCAACAGAATCACGCAGCCGAACGACGCCAGGGCCAGCGCCGGTTTCAGGGCGAGGTTGTCGGCGGCCGTATAAAACTGGCTCAACGGGCGCCTCCCGCGACTCTTTCGACGATCGCCTGCACGGGCTTTTCCAGCACATCGAAATGTGGTTTGGGATAGACGCCGATCCAGATCGCCCAGGCGATCAGCGGCAGGAAGATCGCCCACTCGCGCGCATTCAGGTCGCGCAGCTTGCGATTGATCTCATGCGTCACTTCGCCCAGCATCGTTCGCTGGTAGAGCCACAGCAAATACGCCGCAGCCAGAATCACTCCGAGCGACGCCAGTACCGCCCACAACTTGCTGACGGCGAACGCGCCTGCCAGAATCGTGAACTCGCCGATAAAACCGTTGAGCAACGGTAGTCCAGCCGAACTCCACATGGCGATCGCGAAAACCACCGCGAAGTTCGGCATCACATGCGCTAAGCCGCCATAGGCGCTGATCTCGCGCGAGTGGCGTCGCTCGTAAACCACGCCTACGATCAGGAACAACATGCCGGTGGAGATGCCGTGGTTAATCGACTGGATCACGCCGCCCGCGATGCCGTTGTAGTTGAGCGCGAAGATGCCCAGCGTGACGAATCCCATGTGGCTCACCGAGGAATACGCCACCAGCCGTTTCCAGTCTTTCTGCATCAGGCACACCAGCGCGCCATAGAGAATGGCGATGATCGAGAGTGCCGCGATGGTGGCCACCACCCACGGTTCGCTGGACACATGCGGCGCCAGCGGCAGCGAGAAGCGCACAAATCCGTAAGCGCCCATCTTCAACATCACGCTTGCCAGCACGACGGAGCCCGCCGTCGGTGCCTCCACGTGGGCGTCGGGGAGCCACGTATGGAACGGGAACATGGGCACTTTGATGGCGAAGCCCAGGAACAACGTCCAGAACACGAACTGCTCCGTGCCCATCGCCATGTGCGTGTTCAACAGCCGGGCCAGATCGAAAGTGTAAACGTTGTATTCCTTGGCGTGCTGGAAGTAGAGCGTCAAAATGCCCAGCAGCATCAGTACGCTGCCGGCCAGCGTGTAAATGAAAAACTTGATGGCCGCGTACAGCCGCCGCTGCCCACCCCAGATGCCGATGATGAAATACATCGGAATCAGCACCACTTCCCAGAACACGTAGAACAGGAACAGGTCGAGCGAGACGAATACACCGAGCATGCCGGCTTGCAGAATCAGAAACAGCGCGTAATATTCCTTCAGGCGGTCTTCGACGGCGCTCCACGAAGCAAGCGTCGCCAGAAAACCGATCAGCGTCGTCAGCATCACAAGCAGCAGACTGATGCCGTCGATGCCGATATTGAAGCTGGCGCCGATCGAAGGAATCCACGCGGCATTTTCGGTGAACTGGTAGCCGGCGGCGTCAGCGTCGAATTGCAAGGCCAAAGGCAGCGAGAGCAGGAACCCGGCCAGCATCACCCCGTTGGCGCACAACTTCAGAGTGCGCTTTTGATCCGAGGGAATCAGCAGCAGCGGGATCAAGCCTACCAGCGGCAAGAACAAAACGATACTCAGCAGATGTTGGGTCATCGCGCGAACAGGTACCCCACAAATGTGATGAGGCCCGTCAACATCACGAGCGCGTAGAACTGCACGTAACCGCTTTGAGCGAACCGCACGGGATAAGAACTCATTTTCACCAGGAATGCCGTGGCGCGCACCAGGCCGTCGACGATCCACGTGTCCCACCAGATGGAAACTCGAGAGATTACGCGCGTCAGCCATCCCACACCGTTAACTCCTGCATCCAGCACGTGGGAATCGAAGGCGTTCAGCAGGCGCCCACCGCCCAGTGCCAGACCACGCACGAACACGGCATCGTAGATTTCATCGACGAAGTACGCCCGCTGAAGAAATGCGGGCCACTGGTTGAGATAACGCCCGCGTGCAAACCACCAGCCCGCGACGGCGACAGCGGTGGACAGCGCCATGATGGCCAGTTCCGGCGCGCCTGTCTCGCGTGCGGAGCCCAACGCGGGCGCCAGCAAGAGCCGCGGGGAAAAATAACCAGCCACCACCGCACCCAGGGCCAGCACGGCCAGCGGCGCGATCATCACCATCGGCGGCTCGTGCATGTGCAGGCGCTCTACCCGGGCCGTCCCGTGGAAAATCAGATACATCAATCGTGCCATGTAAAAAGCGGTGAGCAGCGCGGCCGCCACGCCCACCACGAACAGCAGCGGCGCGCTCCAGGCATTCGCTAGAATCGCGTCCTTCGAGAAAAACCCCGCGAGTCCAGGCACCCCCGCTGCCGAAGCCGCGCCCACCAGCATCAATGCATGGGTCTTGGGCAGTGCCTTGCGCATGCCGCCCATCTTGCGCAAATCCTGTTCACCATAGACCGCGTGAATCACGTTGCCCGCGCCCAAAAACAGCAGCGCCTTGAAGAACGCGTGCGTCACCAGGTGGAAGATCGCAACCCAGTACGCCCCCGTGCCGAGCGCGAGAAACATATAGCCAAGCTGGCTCACCGTGCTCCACGCCAGAGCTCGTTTGATGTCGTTCTGCGCCAGCGCGACGGAGGCGGCGAAGATCGCGGAGAAGGCGCCGATCCAGGCCACGGCGGCGGACACCAGCGCCGCGTTCTCAAAGATTACATGCGAACGGGCGATCAAGTACACACCCGCGGTCACCATGGTCGCGGCATGAATCAGCGCGGAGACCGGAGTCGGCCCTTCCATCGCGTCGGGCAGCCACACATGCAGGGGAAACTGAGCGGACTTGCCGATCGCTCCCACCACCAGCAAAGCCGCGATCCATGGGGCCGCGGGCACTTGCAACTGAATCGCAAGAATCGCCAGCAGCAATCCGGCGTCGCCCACGCGATTCACGATGAACGCCTTCATCCCTGCCGCGGCGGCCGCCGGGCGATGGAACCAGAATCCGATCAGCAGATAACTCGCCAGTCCCACGCCTTCCCATCCGGCGAACATCAGCACGTAGTTGTTCGCCAGCACCAGCAGCAACATCGCGAAAATAAACAAATTCAGATAGCCGAAGTAGCGGTAGTATCCAGCGTCTTCCTTCATGTAGCCGACCGAATAGACATGAATCAGGAACCCGACGCCGGTGATCACCAGCGCCATCACGCGGCTGAGCGCGTCCAGGTTCAATCCCCATCCTGCGTTGAGCGCAGGGAGCCATGCGGCGTAAGTAACATTCTGGTCCGGCAACGCCAGCACGGCTGTGAACGCCCCCAGCACCGTGCCGCAACACACCACGCTTACCACGGCGTGCGGCAACCGGCGACCGGTTAACAACATCAAGAGCGCGCCGATCAGGGGCAGCGCCAATATCAGCGGAAGCGTCACCATTTCAGGAGGTCGATTTCGCCGGCGTCGACCGTCTCCTTGTTACGGAACAGCGCGATGAGAATGCCCAGGCCCACCGATGCTTCAGCCACCGCGATGGCGATGATGAAGACGGCGAACACTTGACCTTGTATCTGATTGAGTTCGCGCGCAAACGCCACCAGGTTCAAGTTGGCGGCGTTGAGAATCAGCTCGATGGACATCAGAATCACGACGACGTTACGGCGCGTCAGCACGCCCACCGTGCCGATCAGTGCCAGAATCGCGCCCAATACCAGATAGTGCGTCGAAGTAATCATGCCGTGATCAAGATCGAGCGCCTTCCTTCTTCCGCGCCATGAGGACCGCGCCCACCATCGCCACCAACAGCACCACCGAGGCCAGCTCAAACGGCAGCAGATACTGACGGAACAGCACCTGGGCAAGCCATTGCGTGTTGCCCTGCTCGGCCGGGGAAGCCATGGGAGGCAACACCGCGCCGGCTTTCCGGAAGACCGCCGTCAGCCCGAAGCCTGCCAGCGCCGCCACTGCCAGCGCCACCGGCCATTGCTTGCTGAATTGGCTCTCCTTCATCGCACGATCCAAATTCACCAGCATGATCACGAACAGGAACAGCACCATGATGCCGCCCACGTAGAGCACGATCTGCACCGCGAAAAGGAATTCCGCCTGCGCCAGCAGAAAAAGCCCGGCCACGCCCAGCAGCGAAACGATCAGCCAGATGGCGCTGTGCACGGCGTTGCGCCGCGTCACGGTGAGCACCGCGCCCGTTACGGCGAGCAAGGCGAAAGCATAGAAAAAAGCAGCGTCGAGCATGGCCAATGAAACCTGTTTACCTAAACCTTTGAGGGTGTGGACCTTCCTCGAGCATCTGCCGGTCCCAGATGGCGCCTTCCCGCGAATAGCCCGCCAGCTCAAAATCCTGCGTCAATTCGAGCGCATCCACCGGGCAGGCATCCTCGCACAAGCCGCAAAACATGCAGCGCGAAAGATCGTAGGTGAACTTCACCAGATCCTTGCGGCGCGTTTCGGGATTGCGCACGCTGGTGACTTTGATCAATTTTTCGGGACAAACGATGGCGCACAAATCGCAGGAGATACACAACGTCTCACCGTTGGTGGGGTTAATGTTCAAGCGCGGCGCGCCCCGAAAACGCTCGGCCACCCTGGGCCGCTCCGCCGGATACTGCTCGGTATAGATGTTCTTGGGCGCTTGCGTTCGGAACGTGAGTTTGAGCCCGTCCCACAGATCGCCCAGGAGGATCTTGCGCAGGAGTTTCAACGGTCCACCTCGCCCAAGACGATGTCGATGGTGCCGATAATTGCCACCACGTCGGCAATCAGCGCCCCGCGCGCCATGCGGTTCAGTGCCTGCAAATTGACGAACGAAGGCGGACGCACGCGCACGCGGTAGGGGTTGAGAGTGCCGTCGCTCACCAGGAAATATCCAAGCTCGCCCTTGGGCGCTTCGACCGAGACGTAGACCTCGCCCGCCGGCGGCTTGATCACCTTGGGGACCTTGGCCATTTGCGGCCCTTCCGGAATGCTCTGCACGGCCTGGCGGACGATGCGCACGCTTTGCCGCATCTCCGCGATCCGCACCATGTAACGGTCGTAAGTGTCGCCGTTCGTCCGGGTGGGGATTTCAAAGTCGTATTGCTCATAGCCGGAATACGGTTGTGCTTTGCGCAGATCCCACCGCAGGCCGGACGCGCGGATCATGGGGCCGGTGACACCCAGTTCCTTGCAATCCTGTGCCGTCAGGATGCCGACGCCCACCAGACGATCCACCCAGATGCGGTTTTCGGTGAGCATGGTTTCATACTCATCCACACGGCGCTCGAACATCTCGCAGAACGCAAGCACCTGCGCTTCGAAGCCGTCGTACAGCTCGTAATACAAACCACCGATGCGGAAGGCGTGCGTGGTGATGCGCGCGCCGCAATAGTTTTCGAAAATCTTGAGCACTTCCTCGCGCTCGCGGAGCGTGTAAAACAGCGGCGTCATCGCGCCGATATCCAGCGCGTGCGTACCCAGCCAGAACAAGTGGCTTGCGATGCGGTTCAGCTCCGCCAGAATTACGCGCACGGCCTGCGCGCGCGGCGGAGCGGTGACGTTCAGCAGTTTTTCCACTGCCAGGCAGTAGCCCAAGCCGTTCGAGACGGCGGCCAGATAATCCATGCGGTCCACATACGGCGCGAACATCGCGTACGTGCGGTGCTCACCGATTTTTTCCACGCCGCGATGCAGATATCCGATAACGCAATCGGTGCCGGTCACCCTCTCCCCGTCCAGCTTCAACACCACGCGCAGCACGCCGTGCGTCGAGGGATGCTGCGGCCCCATGTTCAGGACCAGTTCGTTGGCGTCGAGAAGGGTTTCCGTCATCTACTGGCCGCTTTCAATCCCCAGGTTGTCCTGGACCCATTGCTGATCCATGGCCAGGATAGACGTGTCTTTGCGCAAAGGATGTCCACGCCAATCGTCGGGCAGCAGGATTCGCCGCAGGTCCGGATGCCCGGCGAAGCGAATCCCGAACATATCGTAAATCTCGCGCTCCAGCCAGTTCGCGCCGGGGTACACCGGCACTGCGGTCGCGGGTTCGAAGCCGTCGTTGAACTGCGCCTTCACCCGCAAACGCTCATTGCGTGAGTGGCTGTAGACGACGTAGATCAGGTCGAATCGCGCGCCCTCCCGCTTGGGATAATCCACCGCCGTGGCGTCCACAATGGTGTCGAAATCCCGCTGGCCCTTCAACCAGGCCAAAACCTCAACAGTCTTTTCAGGGCGTACGACGACGAAGTTCTGTTCCAGGTAGCTGGAGCATTCGACGACACCTTCCCCGAACT
>CAMAUG010000120.1 GCA_945861255.1 Candidatus Sulfopaludibacter sp. SbA3 | reverse complement strand
AGTACTTATGTTTTGCTGTAAAATGCCGAATTCCCTTGCAGGAAGAGTTCTTGGCGTGAAATACTTGACTCCGATGTCGGGATTTCTACGTCTAAACGGAGTAGTAGAGGTCTGCCTATGGACCTGAATGTAAGCGCCTTCCGCATTGTACAACAACTTACCACTGAAACTAAAGGGAATAAGAGATCTCTGGCCGGTCGTGCTGGCGGTTCTGCCGGTGGACCCGCGCGTGCCAAGAAGCTTACGCCCGAACGCCGCAAAGAGATCGCTAAGAAGGCAAATGAAGCCCGATGGAAGGCTGACTGACTTACTATGAATGACGTTCAAACATCGACTCCGACCGCCCAGTCCATTGACCAGGACTTGTTGCCACAGAGCATTGCAGAATTGCGCCCCTACGTGGGCGTTGCCGACAAGGAAGATGTCAATATATCTGTTCAGTTTAATGACATTTTTAAGCAACTTGCCAAAGTTACGGACTCCCTGATCTTGACCGCAATCGATAAGCGGGAAGCGGCAGAATTCACCGCCACGGCCATCAATCTGTTTAACCCATACATGCGAGCCTTGAGAGTGAAATCGGACCTGCTTCAAGTGATCCTTAAAAACGATCTGCCAGCCACTGAGCAAATCGTGAATCGTAGCCTTATCGGAATGGAGTTCAGCTTCAAGGATCATGGGGCAAAACAATTCGGATCTGCGCTGACAGAACAAGCCGAATTCACAATCTTTTCGCGCCGAAAGACGGCAAGTTTGGTATGGAAACTTTTTGAGCCAGAGGCCTTGAATCACATCCCATCCCAGGAAGCTCAAGAACTAGCGAATACGCTATATTCTAAATTCGCATTGTTCTCGGCATGGTCTCAGTTCCATCTTGAGTGTTTGACCACAGCAATTCGCGTTACGAAAACGATTTATCCAGGCGTAGTGCCAGCTATAGTGGAGGGCCTTCGCGCCGAAGTGAACGCCTATGCTATCGCCAAACAGATGATTGACCTGTACCTCCCGCCAGCCGCCGAAGAACAATTGGTCCCGTACACTTGGAGTGATGTAGATGACAAACTCCTGGCCTCCTCCATGGAGGATATGGGTTCAGAGGAATTGCCAGAATACTAATCTTCTATGCCGACGATCTTGCAGGGGGAGATCTACTGGGTCTACGCCAATAATCTAGATATCGAAGGGTCAGAACAACAAAAGAATCGACCCTACGTAATCGTCTCCAGGGACAGTATCAATGCGCTTGGGAGAAACGTTGTTGGTGTTCCCCTCACTACCGTACTAACGGCTGGCGGTGGGTATCGCGTCAAGTTACCACTAGAGATGATGGTCCCAAACTCAGCTTGGCCTGCAACGTGGTCCAACGGCACACCACGTAACCAACTAGAAACCAGCATAGCCCTGGTTGACCACATTCGAGTCCTCGATATCAAGCGCCTACTTACGCCAAAGATGGGGGAATTGTCTTCCACGGCTGTCGCTGGGCTGGAGCTTGGATTACTACGTCTTTTTGAAACTCCACAGAATCGTCCGTTGCCAGTTACTGGCCCCAAAACCGTTCAGTAATTCAAACTGACCCACTACCGGATTTCGCGTGCCCGCCGTGTTATTCTACAAGTGTTATGTCCATCCCGAACGTCAAGCGTTACCGCATCACCAGCCCGGACGGAACCATGAGCGCCAGCCTGATGGCCGTGTTGCCGAAAGATATGAACGTCGAAAAATATCTCTCGGACGCCGCCCAGCGCTACGATTGGAAAGGGCACCAGGAAGCCGCCGCGAAACAATTCAAGGTCCGCGTCGGCCAACAGAAGCAAAAGAAGGCGAAGTAAGCGTTCTTTCGCACCCGATTTCAATCATGACCGCGGCTGCCGCAGGGTTGCCGCGGTCTTTGATTTTCAGCGCGGCAGCAGGCCGCGTACCTTGCCTAGCAGCGTATTCAACGTAAACGGCTTTTGTAGGAACTGAGCCCCCGGCTGCGCATCCAACGGCTCGGAGCCAGGGTTGCCGGAGATGTACAGAATCTTGAGATCGGGAAGCGCTTCGCGCAGTTGCGCGGCCAGGGCGGGTCCGGTCTGGCCACCCAGCATGACGTCGGTGATGAGCAGACCGAGTGGTCCGTCATGCATGGAAGCCGCAGCCAGAGCCTCGCGGGCGTCGGCGGCTTCCAGCACATTGTACTTCTCGCGCCGCAGGATCTTGGCCACCAGACCCCGGATCTCGGGCTCATCGTCCACCACCATGACGGTGGAGCCGGTGGTTCCAGAAGCAGGATCGGCCAGGGGCAAATAGACGCGAAACACCGAGCCCCGCCCCGTCTCACCTGAAGCCTGGCTTGAAAAAGCGATGCCTCCACTCCATGCGCGGGCAATTGCGTAGGCGCGCGCCAGATCGGCGCCCACGGTGGGTTCCCCTTCCTTGGAAAGAAACGACTCGAAAAGCAGCGCGCTCTTTTGTGGACTGTATCCTTGGCCGTTGTCCTCCAAAGCGATCATCGCATAGCGGCCGGGCGATACCGGCGTGTCCGCGTTGATCGCGGAAATGGTGACTGGTTCGCAGCCGATCTTCAGGTGCGTGCGTTCACGCGCACCCTCCCGGGCCGGAGATGCCAGAGCCAGCAGAATCTCCCGCAATTGACCCGAGTCGGCAGATACGAATAACGGGTTAGCACCAACCGCGAGTTCAACCCGCAGCGGTTTGCCAGGCAGTTCGCGCTGCAAACTTCGAATCAGGGCGTTAACGTCGACCGGCTGGGGAGGCTTGGCCTGCGGGCGCGTAAACGCCAGTAGCTGGCCGGTCAAATGGCCGATCCGCTGGGAGGCAGCCAGGATCTGCTCCACGGCCGCGCGGCGCGGATCTCCTGCCGGCGCGCTCTCCAGCAGTTCCTCCGCGTAGCCGGCAATGATCATCAGAGGGTTGTTGAGATCATGCGCCAGCCGGGCGGAGAGGGCGCGTAATGCGTCTTGGCGGGCGTCCGTGACACTGTTGGCCGGCGCGGCGGCCACCCTCGGAGGAACGCCGCCAATTGCCGGCGCCGGGAAGGCCGGCTGGTGCCATTCCCCCTCGACTAGCAGCAGCGTTTCCATCTCCGAATCGTGCGCCGCTCGGAGCGAGGCCAGGGAAATGCGTAGCTTTCGGTGCCCGTGTTCGATGGAGAACCCGGGTTGCGCGATGCCGTGATGCTGAAGATCCCGGAGGCGCTCCAGCAGCGGTTCCGCAGGCAGAATTTCGTCGATGGTTTTGCGGCCCAGATCCCCGGCGGCCATCCCGAACAGGTCGCGGAACGCGCGGTTCGCCGACACCACGGTACCCTCGGATGAAAGAGAGGCAAGCGCCACAGGCAATGCGTCCGCGATGTCGCGGTAGTAATCGCGCTCGCCTTCAATCAGAGCGAGCAGGCGCGCGACTTCCTTGCGACTCCATTGTTCGAAACCGGCGCGCTCCATGGGGAAGAGAGATCCTTGAGTAACAGTGTCGCGGTTTACCGGAAGTTCGACAAGGTACTGGGAGGCGTACAGTACTGGTACGGCCGGCTCGAACTGCTGTGGGCGCCCCGGGCTCCGGCCACCTAGCCGATCAAGGATCGGGGGTCCTGGCGACGGCGCCGCCCAGCCCAGCGTAGGTTTCCTTAACCTTCACCACTTTGTTGCCGCCGAAGGTGACGAACGTGACCCGGCCTGGAGGTTCGCCGTAAATCCAATCCTCGTACTCCGCGCCTTCCTTGGTTTCCCGGCTCTTGTGTAAAGGCCGTCCCAGGGCCAGCAGCACCTGATCCCGGTTCATGCCTTCCACGGCCTTCTTCGCGTGGATGGCTTCCCTGATCGGCTCGGGCAACGCCTCCACGTAGTTTGCGGTGACGGATTGCTTGTCGAAATCGAGTATCGGCAGCAGCAGTTTCTTCACGTCGGCTGAATTCAACTCCCCGATGGGTTCGCCGAACATGAGCGCGACGGTGGTGCCGCCCGGCGCGTTGCCGTCGCCGCGCCCGACCGGTGTCGTGCTGTTACCGATGCCGACTTCTAGGTGTTCATACCACTTGTACTTGGCCTTGGTGCCGCCGCCGAGTTCCAGAACAATGCGATCTTTCTCAATTTCCACACGCGTCACCTGGATCAGGTCGCCGACGCGCCCCGCCAATCCCAGCTCTTTTTCGGCTGCCTTCCATTTGACTTGATCCCAGGTGCCGTCCGAGTTGAATTCCAGCGCCTTCTTGGAACGCGGTAGAAGAGCCTTGATGGTGGCGTATTCCGCGCTCAGGCCGCGCAGCAGCTCGATACGCTGGTCGGAGGTGAGTTTCTTCGAATCGGCGTACAGCGGGATGGCGGAAATGAGGGCCGCGACAGCCAGCGCGGCGGCGATGGGGGAGGCCCGCCTCCACTGCGCTAACTGTTTCCTTGCAACTGTCATGCTACGCGCCCTCGTCCGGAACCGCGCGCCACAGCAGGAAGAACAGCGCCCCCACCACTAAAGTGGTGAACAAGCCGCCTTCGAAACCGTAGGCACCGCCGCTCCAGAGCTCATTCACGCTCCAGCGCAACTCGTATCCGGCCACCCCTATTGTAAACCCGCTGAGGTTCACTCCTATCAGGGGCATGGCGGCGTTCCAGCCGAAGTGCAGTCCAATGGATAACCACAGCGCGCCTGTGCGTAAGAACGCATAGCCCAAAAGGACGCCCCACGCCGCCGTGTTGAACACCGCCAGGAACGTCACGTTCTCATTGCCGGCGTGCAACACACCGAATAAAACGCCCACCGGCAGTACCGCCGCGAATGGGCCCGCGGTGCGCGTGAGAAGCTGGAACGCGTAGCCGTGGAACACCAGCTCTTCGCCCGCGGCGCCGAACAGCAGTAGAAGCACTAAGAACAGGAGGTTGATCACTCCGCCGCCTGCGCCCGCGCCGCCAAAGGACGCCATCCGCAGTAGGAGAGCTGTCAGCATGATGGCCACTGCTCCGCCGACACCTGCCAGAACACCGGTCAACAAGTCCCGCCGCGAACGCTGCTTCCAGCGAAGGCCGATGGAAGCGGTGCTGCCTTCGTCGTACATCAGAGCGAGAACGGCGTTTGCCACCGCCCCGGCCGCGAAGTTTGTCAGTGCGGACACCGCCAGGGAATTGCCGAGCGTCTGCATCAACACCGGAAACGCCATGCGCCCCATCAACGCGATTGCTGCAAACAAGGCCACGCGGACGCTGACCCGGATCGCTTCCGGACTCATCGCGGCCGCACCTCCCGGTACAGCAGGAAGCAGCCCACCAACGCGACGCTGCCCGCGAGAGCCGCACCCCGCAGTGCCACCTCCGGCAAGCGCGCCGATCCGTAATAGAACGCCGCTGCAAGCAGCAGAAAACCCAGGCGCGCCGCCCGGCGTGCCGCATCCGCCGAAAAACGCAGCGTGAACCAGCCAGTGACCAGAACGAAGGCAACTGTCAGCCCGACCCCCAGCAAACCCGTTTCGGCCAGCGTGTCGAGTTCCGGCAAGCGCAACCGGCCCCGCCTGCTCACGTTGACCGTCGCTACTGCTAACACGAGCATGCTCAGAGCGATGCCCTCGCCATAAGCCGCCGCTTTGGCCGCCCTGGCCAATGCGGACCTCCAGGATGGCGGCCATTCCCGAGCGAACGCCCGTACCGCCGCCGGCGCCGCGAACAGCCCGCCCAAACACGCGTATGCGCCCACCATGACGGGGTCCAGAAAATCGAGGCCTTTCCACCAAGGTAGGCCGATTCCAAAGACGGCGACCAATGCGATCAGCGGCAACACGTGAGAACATGGTACCAACGAACCAGAGGGTGTATGTGACTCGGGCAGCGAGGCTTAAGGCACGGCCCTAACCCTGGGATAAGGGGAAATTGTCTAAGGCCGAGCGTAAGATTTTGCCAAGCCTGCGTCGATACACAAGTTAGTTATGCTGGAAAGACGCATTGAAATTCGATTGCTGTGCGCGGACCTGGTGGATGTCCAGTGGAAAGACCAGACCGGCCGCATACGGCGCGGCGTGGCCAACCTGGAAGACATCTCGCTTTCCGGAGCGTGTCTCCAAGTGGAACGTCCGGTGCCGCTGGGTACGCCGTTCCGCATCGCTCATAACAACGGCACTTTGATGGGCAAGGTGAAGTACTGCGTATTCCGCGAGATCGGATATTTTCTGGGGGTCGAGTTTGAGCCGGGGCACAGGTGGTCCCAGCGCAGCTTCCGCCCGCAGCATCTCCTGGACCCACGGCATTTGGTGAACCGTGCGGTGAATCGCTTAAACGACGATCCCACGCCTGAGCCGGCGGCATAGCCGGCTTCATAAACTTTCGTCCCCCTCGCCGTTTCCCCCCGCAGGGCGTATGCTCTCTGACCGGGAGGCCATTCATGTTAATGCGAATCCTGCATGAACCAAGACTTCCGTCCGCTTGGTTAGTTAGCTGGTGTGCTTGCGCTCATTCTGGGCGCATCGGCCGCTGCCTGGGCCGCCGATCCACTCGACACCACGCTGGGAACGTGGAAGCTCAACGTCGCGAAGTCGAAGTTTATCCCCGGACCTCCGTTCCGGAGCGAGACGCGTACATACGTGGCGCTGCCGGAAGGAGTGAAGGTCACCATCCATACGGTCGATGGCGACGGAAAAACCATCACCACCGAGTTTCCGGTCAACTATGACGGAAAGTATCACCACATCACCACTTCGGGCGGCCCCGCTGACGCGATTTCCTTAACGAGAATCGACGCGCTTACTGCGGAGGCGCACTTGACTCACGCGGGGTAAGTGGTCGCCACGGCCCGGCGCGTTGTTTCGAAGGACGGCAAGACGATGACCATCACTTACCGCGGGGCGTCGAGCCCGGATGGTGATCACACCGATTTTATTCTGGTGTACGACAAGCAGTAGGTGAAACGGGCCATTTGTCACACGTGATCGAGACGTCCTGCATCGTAGGACATGGCGCCATCCGCTCACCGAACTTCCTGAAAGTGGCGCCGCGGTCAGAGGAATGCCCAGAGTGCTCCACGGCGGAAACAATTCACTAAGGTCATGCATCGGGAGGTACAGCTCGTAGAATGGAATCAACCAGCAATGTCGCGAGAGACACAACCATTTGATAGCCGCCGAGCACTCACCGAGGAGGAGATCCGCATCCTCACAGTCGGAGAATTGAAACCACTGTCCCGCCGAATTCTGATTGTGGACTACGACCCGCAGTGGCCGGAGCTCTTTACGCGTGAGGCTGACAGAATCCGGGACGCGCTCGGGAGGCGGGCGTTGCGGATCGAACATGCCGGCTCCACGTCAGTCCCAGGCCTTAGCGCCAAACCGATCATCGATATGCTGCTCGTGGTGACCGGCTCGGCGGATGAAGATACGTACGTGCCGGCCCTGGAGGCCGCCCGCTACTTGCTTCGTATCCGAGAGAGCAACTGGTACGAGCACCGGATGTTCACCGGACCGGACACGGAAATCAACCTGCACGTTTTCTCGTCTGGCTGCCCGGAAATCGATCGCATGCTGATGCTGCGGGACTGGCTACGAACCAATGCCGCCGATCGCGACCTGTACGCGCGCACCAAGCTGGTCTTGGCGCGGAAGGAATGGAAGCATGTCCAGAATTACGCCGATGCCAAGACGGCCGTCATCGAGGAGATCATCGCCCGAGCCCGCGGTTGCGACTACCCGTGGCCGCAGCAGCCGTCTTAGTCTTTCACCCCACGCCACTCTTTCACCCCGCGCTGCTACCGCAGCGTCGCGCCGATGGGATTCAGCCGGATGGCGTCGATCGCGTAGCCGATGGAAACCGCCTCAATGATACCGGTGTTGGTCTCGACCGTCAGCGACGTCTGCTGATCGCCGTCGCGGATCGGCAAGCGCTCATTGCGAAACCCTGAGATCACGCCCAGCACCTTGACCTTGGGATTTCCCTCCGGATAGCGCTCCCGCGCGTCCAGAACTACGACAGGTCCGCCGGAAAAGCCGGGGTTGTTGATGCCGTCGAGATAAATCTTCTCGATGCCGCCGCTCATGATAATCGCCGAAACGATGGCTTTCTTCACGAATGGCAACGGGTACAGGTTGTTGGTGGTTCCTGACGGCATGGAGATGCCGTACGGGAAGCCCAGAAAAAAGACATCGTTGCCGTAGGTGGTGACGCCGTCGTAGGGCGGAAGCTCCAGACTCGGTGTCAGCGAATTCGATGGCGCAAGCACGGCAATGTCGGCGCCATCGGCTACGGTCGTGAGACGCTTCACTGCGATCTCGGTCCATTTTTCGTCGCGGCGGATCTGGATCTTCCCGTTCTCCTCCATCCCTGCCACCACATGCGCGGCGGTGATGATGTATTGGCGGGTGTCCACGTCCAGAGTGAAGCCGGTGGCGACGCGCGCCCCGTAGCGGATCATCAACACACGCTGGATCGCGTTTTGCGTGATTTGGGCCTGCGCCGGCACTGTCATCGTGACGAGAGCGACGCAAATCACCGCAAACAAGTGGCTCACCATGACCCTACCATAACCCTTATCCGGGCTTGCTCGCCAACACGCGGTGGCGGAAGCAGTCGGTCGTGTGGTCATTCACCAGACCGGTGGCCTGCATGTACGCATAGACGATTGTGCTGCCCACGAAGGTAAAGCCGCGGCGCTTCAAGTCCGTGGAAAGCACGTCGCTTTCGGCAGTTTTGGCCGGGACCTCGGCGCGCGTCTTCGGCCGGCGCTGCATCGGCGAGCCGCCCACGAACGGCCATACGTACGCGTCAAAGCTTCCGAACTCGCGCTGCACTTCGAGAAACGCGCGCGCGTTTTTCACCGTGCTCGCAATCTTGAGCCGATTCCTCACCAATCCAGCGTTGCCGAGCAGCTTTTCCACGCGTGCGGCCGTGTAGCGCGCGACTCTGACGGGATCGAACTCCTCAAACGCCTGCCGGTAATTCTCACGTTTGCGGAGAATCGTCTCCCAACTCAAGCCTGCCTGCGCGCCTTCCAAGGTCAACATCTCAAAATGCCGCCGGTCGTCGTGCACCGGCACGCCCCACTCTTCGTCGTGATAGGCGACGTAGTGAGGTTTCGAGAGATCCACCCAGAAACAGCGAGTCTTGTTGTGCATGGCTCGGCGAGTCGCCACGGAAATCAGTGTACCGCGCGGACGCTAACTAACGGTCAACGCACGTGTAGTATCCACGTGTAGTATGCAGGGCACGAGCACGGTTACGCGCTTGCCATCGGGAGTGGAGGTCTCCGCCCCGGCCGCATCTATCGGAACCGCTTTCTAAACTGAAAGTCCACGCCAAACAATCCATTGGCTTTGCGCACGGCGATGGCGGACCACTGCGGGTTGAGGTCCCACTGCATGCGCACGATCTGTTCCTGGGTGCGGTTGAGGTTGGTGATGTAGGTGAGGGTAATGTCGCGCGATACCTGCTGTTCCAGCGTCAGCCGGGCTTGCGGCAGGCTGTCGATGCCGGTCAGCGTTGGGTCGATCTTCACGCGGCTGGCGCCGAAGAAGCGCTGGAGGCGGTTGGAGAGCTGCTGCGAAACGGCTTCGCCCAGCAGCCCGCCGGCGTCGCCCAGGCTGGCGCCGGTGTTCAACTGGTTCGGCCCCGCGCGCGTGTACGCCGACGGATCGCGGCCCACCGCGAGCAGCGCGATAATCTCGCGCGATTGCAGCGGAGGATCTGAACTGTAGCTCACGTTCAACCGCTGCGGCGTGCCCGCCAGACTCACGTTGACGGTGATGCCGCGGGCCTTGGTTTCCAGGTTCACGTCGAGAGTCGGCTCAATGCGCACCGGATTCAAGAACCGGATGTCGCCGCGGTTCACCGTATAACGGTTGCCGAAAATCCGCACCTCTCCCGAGTTGACGGCCACATCTCCGTTAAGAATGGGGCGCGCGGGCGAGCCGCGCAGACGCAGATCCACGGCGGCCTGCACGTTGCGCGTTAGGGATGTTTCAAATTCAAACGTTGGTGCGCTCTCAATGTGCACGTCCAAACGGACGCCCCGCAAATAGTCGTTGGCCGTGTCCACGGCCACCGCCGGCTGTGAACCCGCTGCCAGAACGCGGCCCAGATCGGCGCCCGCGCTGATCGCGGCGCGATTCAGGGTCAGCGTGCCCGAAACCGTGCTGGCCTCGGACGTGCCGTTCAACTGCAATTCCGCATCGGCCGTCATGCTGACGTCTTCCGGATACCGCACGCGCACCTGGCGTGCGCCGGCGCGCAACCGGTACACCAACGGCTCGCCAAATTCCAGGAAGCCGCCGAGGGAGACCGTTCCCCCGCCCGTATCGGCGGTGAGTCGGTCGATGGTGGCACGGTTGCGGTCGAACAAGACCACGCCGCGCGCGTTGTCCATGCCGTTAGGAACGTCGTTCAGATACAGCGAGGCTCCGGTCAGTTCCAGGCGCCCGTTCATCTGCGGATTGCGGAGAGAGCCACGAATCGACGCCGCCACCGTTGCGTTGCCCCGC
>CAMAUG010000119.1 GCA_945861255.1 Candidatus Sulfopaludibacter sp. SbA3 | reverse complement strand
CGGTCGTAATGAATGCGATGGCCGTTAAACGTGAGAGCCGAATAACGGAACAGCAGGACCTCATCGGGGTGAATCAAGCGCTCCCAGGCATGAGTCGTGGGCGCGGCGGGCGGCGGAGCGGGTGGTTCGCCCGGCGCCGGGTGATTTCGATACACGATGTCGTGCTCCTCAACGATCGCCGGCCCCCCCGCGTTGCCGATCTCATGGCGCACAGTGACAAAGACCAGCGGTCCCGCGCGTCCCGCTTTCTCCTTCACGCTCTCGATGCGCGAGACCCGCGTGATAGCATCACCGGCGTGCAAGGAGTGCAGGAACTCCAGGCGGCTGCCTGCCCACATGCGGCGCGGCAGATCCACGGGAGGCAAGAATCCGCCCCGCGCGGCGTGGCCGTCGGCTCCAATTTCGGATTGCTTCGCGACAGGCAAAAAGTAAAGCCAGTGCCACGCCGACGGCAGCAGGTCGCCGGGCTTGGGCGGAGGGTCCTCACGATCGAGCGTCGCGGAGAGCGCCGCCATCGGCGCCAGTGTTACTTGGTCGTGCCGCGTTTCAGTGCGGCCTACCCACTCTTGTAGATTCGCCATGGATAGTTATCAGGATATCGGAACGTAGGACAGGCGCACGGCCTGTCGCAGCGTAGAATGATCGCAAGGAGAAACCATGAACCAGGAAATGTTTGACAAGGGCCTTAAGATTCGCCGCGAAGTACTGGGGGCGGCATTCGTCGACAAAGCCATCGCGAATGCGGACGATTTCAACCGCCCCATGCAGGAACTGACCACCACATATTGCTGGGGCGAATGCTGGGGCCGTCCCGGGCTGGATAAAAAGACGCGCAGCATGCTGAATCTGGCGATGCTTTCGGCGCTGAACCGCCCGCATGAGCTGAAGCTGCACGTGCAGGGCGCCATCCGCAACGGCGTCACGAAAGAGGAAATCCGCGAAGTTCTGTTCCAGGTGGCGATCTATTGCGGCATTCCAGTGGGCGTGGATAGCTTTCGCGTCGCCAAGGAAGCGCTCGCGGAGCTGGGAATCTAGCCCAGCCTATCGGAAGAACGGAGACATGGCGTCGAATTCGTTCTTGAATTCGGCCAGCAATTCCTCTTGTACGGCGGCTTCCAACCCTAAGGCCGCCAGGTTCGCGGGATCGCCGCGTGGACCCGACGGCGCGGAGGCTACGGAGACGCCCGCGGAGTTCACGAACTGATTGGCGGCGGCAATCACGCTGGCCAGCGGCAACTTTTCGCCCGCCGTCATGCTGTGCCGCAACGCCGCCAGATCCGCGTTCTCGCCGGGGCTGTGGGGCGCGGCCTCCGGATGATGGCCCGCGACCGCCGCTTGAATCGGCTCCGGCAGATTCCAGAACCGCAGAGCCCGCGCGGAAAGATCCGGGTGCGCGAAACCCAGAACGCGCACCTCGCACTCCACTAGGGGAATCTGTTCGCGGTCTTGCAACGCGGCGATCTGATCGTGCTCCTTGGGCAGCCCCATGGCAATCAGCAGGCGGCCCGTATCGTGCAACAGGCCCGCGGCAAACGCGCCTTCCGGACACTGCGCCCGGACGCGCTGAACCAACAGATCGGACAGAATCGCCACCGCTGCCGAATGCAGATTGAACCGCGCCATCGACCACGTGGCCGGAATGCGCGTATTGTTCCACATCCGCGCGACGGACATGCCCAGCACCGCGTTGCGCAGCTTGGCGATGCCCAGCACGGAGATTGCATGACACACGGAGTTCACGGTGCCGCGCCGCGCGTACGCAGCCGAGTTCACCAGGTGCAGCAAGTTGCCCGCCACCACGGTGTCTTTCTCCACCAGGTCCGCCAACTTCGCGAAAGACACGTCTTCTTGGGCCAATGAGGCGAGCAACCGGCTGAGAATGGGCGAAAACGGCGGCAGGGAATGCAGCGCCTGCATGGCCTTCGCCCGGAGAGCCTCGGTACGATTTCCGACAGCCGGTCCGGGCGCAACCCCTTGCTCAACCGGCGCCGTTGGTTCCCCGCTCAATGTAATCACTGCGAACTTATCGGTGCAGATGTCGATTATGTTAGTGTGCGGCTACATCCTGCGCCGAAAGTAGTCCAACGCCCACTGTGCGGCGCGCGCGCGGATGCCGTTGCGGTCTCCGAAAAGGGTGTAGCGCTCGGCGTGCGGATCGCCGTCGGGCCCCGCCATCCCGACAATCACCGTGCCCACCGGAGCGCCCGTCGCGCTTTCCGGACCCGCCTCGCCGGTCACCGCAATCGCGTACGTGGAGCCGGTCCGTGCGCGCGCTCCCGCCGCCATCGCTTTGGCGGTTTCTTCGCTCACCGATGTGTGCAGCGCCAGCATCCCCGCCTCCACTCCCAGCAGGTTCACTTTCAGGCGGTCGGTGTAGGCCAGGAATCCGCCCACAAAGTAATCCGAACTGCCCGCGACGTTGGTGATGCGCTCTCCCAGCAAGCCGCCCGTACAGCTTTCCGCGACGCTGACCGTGGCCCCGCGCGCGCGCAACATGCGCCCGACCACGGTTTCCAGCGAGGCACCATCCCGCGAATAGACTCGTTCGCCCAGCAGTTCCTCAATGCGCGGCGCCACTTCGTCGAGCAGCGCTTCGGCTTCCGCCGCATTGCTTCCCCGGGCGCGGAGGTGGATCTGAATGTCGCCCGCGCCGGCCAGAATCGTCGTCATCGGATTGGCGTACGGTTTGTAGATGGGTGAGATCATCTGATCCAGGTCGGACTCTCCCATGCCCGCCACGCGCAGAAAACGAGTGCGAATCGCCTGCGGCGGCAAGCGCTTCGCCAGGCGCGGCAGGCAATCGTCCGCGAATATGGCCTTGAGCTCGTGCGGCGGACCGGGCAGCAGCATCACCACCGCGCTATCGGTTTCCAGCCACTGCCCGGGGGCCGTCCCGCGCGCGTTCGGCAGGGCTTCGGCGCCCTCCAGCAGAAACGTCTGCCGCTTGTTGTTGTCGGCCATCTTGCGGTTCAGCCGTGCGAAGCGCGCCGTGAGCGCTTCCAGCAGTTCCGCGCTGAAGATCAACTGACGCCCCAGCGCGTCCGCCACGGCGTCGCGAGTAACGTCGTCTTCGGTGGGACCAAGGCCTCCGCTGAGAATGACGATCTCGGACCGCTGCACCGCCCGGCGCACCTCTTCCGCCAACAGCGCGCGGTCGTCGCCCACCACGGACTTCCGCCGCACCTCCACGCCCAGCGTGTTCAGCTGCTCGGTGAGGTACAGCGAGTTGGTATCCACGCGGTCCGGCGTCAGCAGTTCCGAACCCACGGCGATGATTTCGGCGTACATGTTCTTCTATTAAATGTGTTTAGCAGATCGATCTTGCTGAAGGCAAAGCGAGATTTCAGCGGATGCTTCGGCAGATCGGGCGAAGGCCATTTTTCGGCCTCGATCAGCCCCTCTCAGGAACTGGTGTAGTACGCAAGTACCTCAGCCGATCCGTATGCCCAACTAAGCGCTCTGTCTGATTGGGCGCAGCCTCGCGGCTTCCTACAATCGAAGAAGCGATGCTTGCCACCAGGCCTACCAAATCTCAGTTTTCCGAGACCGAAGCAGCCGAAGAGCTGGGTATTTCCGTGGAGCGGCTTCGCACGTTGATCCGCAACCACGTCGTGGAGAAGGACGAAGACCTCACCAACGTCCCCGTCACCACGTTCCAGCCCTCCGACTTGCTTATCCTGCGCTTGCTGGCCGGGATGCCCACCGATCCCAGACAGATGGGTTAAGCAGATTCGGCGGTTTTTGGCCGCGCACTGCCGCATGCGCCGCGGCCTGTTAGACTAATGGTCGAAATGACGGCGGCGCTGCCACAAATCCTGGAGACGCTTCATGCCCACGAAGCCGAACTGCGCCGGCGCGGAGTGAGCCACGCCGCCGTATTTGGGTCGGTGGCGCGCGGCGAAGCGCGCGAAGACAGCGATGTCGATGTGCTTGTGGATCTCGATCCGGCCCAGCCCATGGGCGTCTTCGAATACGCCCGGCTAAAACTTTACGTGTCGGAATTGCTCGGTGGCCGCGTCGACGTTGTCAACCGCAAATCCCTGAAGCCGCTGCTGAAAGACGCCATCCTCCGCGACGCCGTCCATGCCTTCTAAGAACCCGGCCCAACGGCTGCGCGATATCCTCGACAATATCGAGGCTATCAACGGCTTCACGGCCGGCATGACATTCGGCGACTTTCTCAGCGACCGCAAGACTATATACGCCGTCACGCGTGCGCTGGAGATTATCTCCGAAGCGTCCCGCAGGCTACCGGATGAATTGAAAGCACGCCACTCGCATATCGACTGGCCCGCCGTTGCTGCTGCCGGCAACGTGTATAGGCATGAATACGAAGCCGTTGAGGAATCGCTCGTTTGGCATACGATTCAAAACGATCTCAATGGGTTGCGGGACCTGGCACAAATCGAACTGGCGCGGATCGAACCGGAGAATGCAGAGCCACCTAACCCCGCTCGGCATCTGAAATAGCCCCGTTTGGAGCGGCTTCGCACGTTGATTCCCAACGCCCCCGTCACCACGTTTCAGCCCTCCGGCCTGCTTATCCTGCGCTTGCTGGCCGGGATGCCCACCGATCCCAGACAGATGCATTAAGCAGATTCGGCGGCCGCATCGAGATGCGTAGCGATTCGATGCGCAAGAACTGGGGCAAAACGGGAGGTAGCCCAGAGACTTCTTGACGATCTAACGGATTGAGCTCGTCACTTTACTTTGGCTGCCATAACTTACATGCCGGACCAGGTATCGTGAACGTCAGGTTTTTTGGGGTGGCACTTCCTCCAACCTTGATCCGCTGCACAGGAGACTCGCGGGATTCAATCAGCTTGCCGGCATAGCATTGAATCGTCGCCCTCGCGTCATAGTCGAACCCTTCGGGCAGCGTGAACTCACCCGTGCCGTTATCGACTTGCGGAGCGCCATCACCAATCACTGCCTGGCTCGGATAGCTCAGGTTGTGGAACGCCAGATTGCTCCGCTCGGGCCTTGTCCCGTCTGGCCAAACAACCTCGACCTTAACCGTGGTCAAAGGCAGAATTCGCAATCGAAGTTGCCTTAGCATCGCCCGTAAGTTCGCGCCGACCACGACGGGCTCAGCGTCGGTCTCTGCATCCGCTCCCGGATAAAACGCGGTCGCGAATGGCTCGCGGAGGTTTGGTGCATTGTAGTAGTGGACCGCGACGAGGTATTTTCCAGGCTCTAATCCGGTGACAGTATATCTTCCTTTCTTGTCCGTCCACGCGTATTTCCTCGAATACCATCTCGCCTCACCGGTCTTGTCCGCGAGAAGGAGTTCAACTTCGATTTCTTTTACCGGCGTTCCATTCTCGTCGGCGATAGTTCCGTGCACACACCCAGAGTCGTTGGAGACGACACACGAATCCGGATCAATTTTTTCTTCGCCAGCAATCCCGATCAGACTGGTGGCAATAGCCACCAAGCTGATGAAGGCGAACCCGTACCCGAGGAACGGGTGTCTCTGTTCGCTGACGGCGGGGAACCTCCGTTGGAGCAACCGGAGCGTCCCGAAAAGGCATCCACACGCCAAAGCGAACGACCAACAAGGCCAACCCGGCCGCCTGAGTCAGAAGCAGAAGATGTGGAGGCCCGTAAATCAACCACCGATGAGCTGCATCAATGATGATCCTTGTGCCGGTGTACAGGAGAGCGGAAGCAATCCCCGCCAGAAGGAACGCGGAGAGCCTGGGTCGACGAAACCGTTGACGTCCAAGAATGCCAAAATCGATCCTCGTTCCAAGCCACCACCACCAAAGCAGAATGACAGGCAGCAGCACGGGATACCGCACTTCCATGGTTTGCAGGTGAGGTAGGAAGAAGAACGGAGCAGCAAGCACGAACGCAGGCGCATTTATCGCTTGCTGCAGAAGAAGTGACGCTTGGTATGGCCATACAGGAGCACCCGTGTCCCAGGCCATACCCATAGTGCCGATAACGCGAAGGTTGTACAGGTCCCAGATGATAAACGCGACGGAAACAATGCCAAGCGAGACTGGTAGCACCACCCGGAAGCGCATCCGCATACAAGTATAGACACCGACAGCCGTTGATCCACTTCAACCCGAGCGCTGTTCGCGCTCCGGGGCCACAGTGGGCTGATGCGGGGACAAGGGCTGCCGCCCCTTTCCCCGCACCCCTTTCTCCGCGTTCTTCCTTCGCTACGCTCCGGACAGGTTTTTCTTGACGAAGGCGAACACTTTCTGCACAATCGAGATGCCAGCGTCGCTACGCTCCGATGGCTTCGCACGTTGATTCGCAACCACGTCTTGGAGAAAACAGCCCTCCGACCTGCTCATCCTGCGCTTGCTGGCCGGGATGCCCACCGATCCCAGACAGATGCATTAAGCAGATTCGGCGGTCTTTGGCCGCGCAGCGCCGCCACCGCGTTGTCCACCGTCATCATCGCCATTTTCATGCGCGTGTCCACCGTCGAGGAACCCACATGGGGCGTAAGCACCGCGTTGGGGCACTCCAGCAGCCCGGGGTGCAGCCGCGGCTCGCGCTCAAAGACGTCCAGACCGGCTCCGGCGATCCATTTTTCCTTCAGCGCCCGTACCAGCGCTTCCTCGTCCACCACCAGGCCGCGGGCTGTGTTCACCAGCACCGCATCCGGCTTCATCATGCGCAATTCGCTCTCCCCCATGGAGTGCCGCGTCTCCGCCGTTAACGGAAGGTGAATGCTGACGAAATCGGATTCGCGCAGCAGACGCTCCTTGCTCACCCATTCGGCCTCCAATGCGCTTTCCATTTCGAGCGGCAGCCGCGTGCGATTGTGATAGAGAATGCGCATGGAAAATCCGCGCGCCCGCCGGGCCAGCGCCTGCCCGATGCGCCCCATGCCCAAAATTCCCAGCGTGCGATGATGCACATCGCGGCCCATCATCAGGTCCAGCGTCCAGCGTTTCCAGTCACCGCGCTGAATGAAGTTGTGCGCTTCCGTGATGCGCCGCGCGGCCGCCAGCATTAGCGCGAAGGCAAGATCGGCGGTGGTGTCGTCCAGCACGCCCGGCGTGTTGGTGACCATGATGCCGTGCTCGGTGGCGGCATGCAGATCGATATTGTCGTAGCCCACGCCAAAATGAGCGATGACACCCAGTCCCGTGAACTGGCTGAGCACGTCCCGCCCCAGTTGGTCGGTAACCTGCGTGATCATCGCCCGCTTGCCCTGCGCCCGGGCAACCAGCGCCGCGGGGGTCAAACCCTCGTCGGTGGCTTCATAATCCACCTCGGCGTGCTCCGCCAGCACGGCGATGGGTTCGGGAAAAAATCGCTTGGTGACTAATACTTTGGGCTTTGGCACTGCTAAGATTCTCTCATGGCTAAACTCGGATTCTTAGGACTCGGTATTATGGGCCACCCTATGGCCCGGCACTTATTGAAGGCGGGGCATGAGGTTGCCCTGTGGACCCACTCAAGCGCCAAGGCGCGCGAATTGGCGAAGGAAGGCTCGGGAACGGCGTGCGCGACGCCGCGGGAAGTGGCGGAACGCTCCGATTTCGTTTTCTATTGCGTCGGCAACACCGCGATGGCGCGGGCGATCACCGTGGGCAAAGATGGATTGCTCGAAGGCGCGCGCTCCGGCAGCGTCACCGCGGATTGCAGCACCATCTCGCCTGACGTCAGCAAGGAAATCGGAGCGGCGTTTGCCGCCAAGGGCGCCCATTTCCTTGACGCCCCCTGCACCGGCTCCCGGCCCGGCGCTGAGAACGCGGCGCTCACGTTCATGGTGGGCGGCGATCAATCCGCCTTCGAAAAAGCCAAGCCGCATTTCGAGGTCATGGGCAAGCGCCTCTACTACTGCGGCCCCGCCGGCAACGGCCTGTACGCCAAGCTGACGCAAAACCTGATTCTCGCCAACCTGATGCAGGCGTTCGCCGAAGGAATGCTGCTCTCCACCAAGAATGGAATTCCGGCTGAAATGATGCTGGACATCCTCGACAACAGCGCCGCCAAGAGCAGCCTCATCAGCTTCAAGGCCCCCTACATTCTCGGGCGAAATTTCGCCGCCAACTTTTCCACGCGTTGGATGCACAAGGACGTCGGCATGGCGCTGGAATCTGGAAAGTCCCACGACCTTCCTTTACCCCTCACCGCCGTCACCGAACAAATGTTAAGAGTGGCAATTGCAAAGGGTTACGGAGATGACGACTTCTGTTCCACCTTCCGCGTACTCGAGGATTGGGCCGGGATGGAAGTCCGGAAATGACGATATTCCAAAAATGGAATCTTGGGAGCACGGGAAGACAGTCTGTACGTCCGACTTAGTTCTTCACTCTACTCCATTAGAATTAGCGTCATAGGATTCTAACAGAACCTGGGATCGAAAGTATCGCGAAGTAATCTACGAAAAACTGTTGCATTCCTGAAAAGAGTATCCTATAATCAGAATCAAGCCGGGGAGGAAACTCCCACCAAGAGAGACTAACCTCACTTAAGACCCCTGAAGCACCTCCCCGGCGCCCCTTCAGAAAGTCCTTAAGTACCTCCCAACGGGTTCAATTGTGCCCACTTGGCTCAATTCCCAATGCCCCCAAGAAAACGAAGGAGTATCGGAGCGGAGATGTTATGATCGGAAGTGAGTGACCTACCTGACTTTGCTAGGTTCAACCGGGTCCATCGGCACCAGCACGCTTGACGTGATTCGCCGGTGGCCGGACCGGTTTGGAATTTATGCGCTGGTGGCGGGCCGCAACGTCGCTCTTCTTGCTGAACAAATCGCGGAGTTTAGACCCAGAATCGTGGCAGTGGCCGACCAGCGCGCCCTCGACGAACTGCGCCGCACCCTCAAAGACGCAGGAATCAAATCCCCTGATCTGACTTGCGGTCCGCGGGCCAGCGTGCAGGCGGCGTCCGCTCCGGAAGTGAGTTTTGTCATGTCCGCCATCGTGGGAGTGCAGGGCATGGAAGCCACTTACGAAGCCGTTCGCCTCGGAAAACGCGTCGGATTGGCAAACAAAGAGGTCCTGGTGGCCAGCGGACGCCTGATCATGGAGGCTCTGCGCGCATCCGGCGGTGAGATGCTCCCGGTGGATAGCGAACACAACGGCGCGCACCAATGTTTTCGCGCGGGCCGCCGCTCGGAAGTGGCCAAGCTGATTTTGACGGCTTCGGGCGGGCCCTTTCGGACTACTCCCATGGCGGCATTGGAAAACGTGACGCCGGAGCAGGCCTTGGATCATCCCACTTGGAAGATGGGCCAACGCATCACCGTCGATTCGGCGACGCTGATGAATAAGGGATTTGAGGTCATCGAAGCCTGTTGGTTATTCGATCTTTCGCCGAAAGAAGTAGAAGTGGTGGTGCATCCACAGTCGAAGATCCACGCCATGGTGGAATACACCGATGGCAGCGTGATCGCCCAGATTTCCGCTACCGATATGCGCATGCCAATTCAATACGCCCTGACCTATCCGGAAAGGTCCGACGCGCCGGTGCCGAGACTTGACTGGACCGAAGCGTCTTCCTGGACATTCGAACCCCCCGATTTTAAGAAATTCCCACTGCTCCGGCTGGCCTTTGAAGCGCAGCAAACCGGCGGATCAGCCGCCTGCACGCTGAACGCGGCCGATGAGGTCGCCGTAGAAGCATTCCTGGCAGGGCGAATATCGTTCCACGCGATTGCAGCAACAGTGGCGGAGACGCTGGAGAAAGTTCCGGTGCGCGAGCCTGGCTCCGTTGCGGAGGTGCTGGACATCGACCGGGAATCGCGAGCGGCGGCAGCGGCTTACATTGCTAGTGAGAGAGTGACACAAAGAGCCACAGCGGAGGTGGCTCTGGGCGCGTAGAATGGGTATTCATGCCTGGTGCGTGACTTGCGCTGGGCCGGGGATTGAGAGACTGAATGGAATTGCTACAAAACATCTGGTGGTATCTGGTTCTGATCGGGGTGATGATCCTGGTCCATGAGCTGGGGCACTACTGGGCGGCCATCTATTTCGACGTGAAGGTGGAAACATTCAGCTTCGGCTTCGGCCCAAGGCTGTTCGGCTTCCGTCGCGGTGAAACCGATTTTCGTTTCTCGGCGATCCTGTTCGGCGGCTACGTAAAAATGGCCGGGGAAACTCCTGGAGAGGAAAATATCGCCGGCTCGCGCTCGCTGACCTCCAAACCGCGCTGGCAGCGCATGATCGTGGCGTTCGCCGGACCCGCCATTAATATGGTGCTGGCGGTGGTCCTGCTTACGGGCCTGTTCATGGTGAGTTACGAAAAATCGCCCAATCCCAATTCGCCCGTGATCGGTTACGTGGCGCCGGATAGCCCCGCCGCCAAGGCCGGCGTGAGGGAAGGCGACAAGGTGGTGCAGTTCGACGATACCGTGGATCCCAGTTGGGACGATATGCGGATGAAGATCGCGACCAACGCGGAAAGACCTCTGCCGCTGTGGGTGGAACGCAACGGCGAGCGCGTCCGGTTGACGCTGACGCCGGCCGCGGACGGCAGCGCG
>CAMAUG010000118.1 GCA_945861255.1 Candidatus Sulfopaludibacter sp. SbA3 | reverse complement strand
TCCGAATACTGTCGACAAGCTCGTAGTGGCCCGCGGATTCCGCCCGGCAGGCCATGGGCCTGCCTTACCTCGCTACACTGAAGATGAGATGGCTGATACCCAGGCCGTGACGATTCCGCTTCCGCCGGTGGCCATGGACGGCGCCGGCAGCCCCGTGGAGGCCATTTACGGGGAGCTGGAGGCGTATGTCCTGGAGCGCCGGCCGAATGAGGATCTGGCACCGCTTCGCAAGGCCTTCCAGTTTGCCGCCGACCGCCACCGAGCCCAGAAGCGCGCCTCCGGCGAACCCTTCATGGTTCACCCCCTGCTGGTCACGCAGCAGCTCGCCAAGATGAACATGGACATGGTCTGCTTGCAAACGGGCCTGCTGCATGACGTAGTGGAGGACACCGCCGCCACCATCGCCGAGATCAAGCGCGAATTCGGCGATGAAGTCGCCCGCTGCGTGGACGGCGTCACCAAGTTGAGCAAGCTGAATCTGGCGAATCGCGAGGATCGCCAGGCCGAGAGCGTTCGCAAGATGCTGCTGGCCATGGTCAACGACATCCGCGTGATCATGGTGAAACTGGCCGACCGCCTGCACAATATGCGCACGCTCGATGCACTGCCGCCCGAAAAGCAGGAGCGCATCGCGACCGAAACCATGGAGATCTACGCTCCCATCGCCAACCGGCTTGGCATGGGGAAAGTTCGCGCCGAGCTCGAGGACCTGGCCTTCCGTTGCCTGGAGCCGCAGGCCTCCGCTGGACTGCTCAAAGAATTCGAGGCGCAGCATGCATCGAACGCGGCGTTTCTCAGTGAGATCAGGCGCACGGTGGAAGTCCTGTTGGCGCGCGAAGGAATTCCGGCGCGCGTGGACGCCCGGCTGAAGCGCGCCTATTCGGTGTTCCAGAAACTCAAACGGCAGAAAATCACGCTGGACCAGGTTTATGACCTGCTGGCGGTGCGCGTCGTCACGGATTCGGTAAAGAATTGCTACGCGGCGCTGGGCGTCATACACAACGAATGGCACCCCATCCCGGGACGCATCAAGGATTTCATCGCGATTCCGCGCCCCAATTTGTACCAATCCTTGCACACCTCCGTCATGGGGCCGGGCGGACGCCATTTTGAAGTACAGATCCGCACCGAAGAAATGCATCGCGTCGCCGAAGAAGGCATAGCGGCGCACTGGAAGTACAAAGAAGGACGGCACGGGCCGGGTGCGCAGGATGACCAGCGGATCGCGTGGCTGCGGCAGCTGGTGGAATGGCAGCGCGACATGCGCGACCCCGGCGAGTTCATGTCCACTCTGAAAGTGGATCTGTACCCCGAAGAAGTTTACGCGTTCACTCCCAAGGGCCGCGTGATTGTGTTGCCGCGCGACGCCACGCCCATCGATTTTGCCTACGCCATTCACTCCGACGTCGGTAACCGCTGCACGGGAGCGAAGGTCAACGGGCGCATCGTGCAACTCAAGTACGCGCTGCGCAACGGCGACGTGGTGGAAATTCTGACCACCTCTGGACACCTTCCCAGCCGGGACTGGTTGTCCATCGTGAAGACAACGCGCGCGCGGCAGAAGATCAAGCACGTCATCAATACCACTGAGCGCGTCAAGGCGGTGGAGATCGGCCAAAAATATCTGGAGCGCGAAGCGCGCCGGTTCGGCGTTTCACTCGGCCGCGTGACGGAGAACCAGATGGAAATCGTCGCCGCCGAATACGGCTGCAGCAAGCTGGAGGATTTGCACGCCGCCCTGGGCTACGGAAAATATTCGGCGCGGCAGGTGTTGCAGAAGCTCGCGCCTGAACAGGTGGGGCCGGAGGCGGCGGAAGCATTGCCGGAGACCCCTTCGGTGGCGCCTGCCGCCGCGCCCGCTCGCGGCGACCAGGATCTGGTGATTCGCGTGAAGGGCGCAGACGACCTGCTGGTGTACCGCGCCAAATGCTGCAATCCCATTCGCGGAGAGACCATCGTCGGTTACGTGACGCGCGGAAAGGGCGTGGCGGTGCATGCGGTGAAATGCACCAACGTGCAAAACCTGCTGTATGAACCCGAACGCAAGATCGACGTGGAGTGGGCGCGCAGCGCTTCGGAAACGTTCCTGGTGAAGATTCTGGCTTACACCGAGGATCGTCCCGGGATTCTGAACCAATTGACCAGCGTCCTGTTCCATGAACAAACCAATATCCGGAGCCTGGAGGCGCGCAGCGACGAACAGCGGGGAATCGACGGCGCCGTGATCGACGTCACCATGGAAGTCCGGGACAAAAAGCAGTTGGAGCGAATCGTCTCCGCGCTCCGGCGCATTTCCGGCGTGCGCGACATTGAAAGAGTGAATCCTTGAATCCAACCGTACTTCATCAGACCGGCGCGGGCCGCGCGGCGGCCGAACCCGAGCACATCGCCATATCAAAATCGAAGGGCATTAAGATCGATTGGAAGGGAGGCCACCATAGCGATTATCCGCTCGGCTACCTGCGCGATGAATGCCCTTGCGCCAGTTGCACCGGGGCCCACGGTACGGAGCCGCTGAAGACGAACTACGCGGCGGAAGCGGCGTCCACCGATCTCTTCCCGATGTACAAGCCCACGCTCAAGATGTTAAGCGTTGAGGAAGTGGGCGGCTATGCGATCAAGATTTCCTGGAGCGACGGCCACAACACGGGTATCTATTCGTTCGACCACTTCCGCAAGATCTGCCCCTGCGAGGACTGCAAGGTCGCGCGGCCGCGTTGATTTTACCAGGTCAACCGCCGCAAGCCCTGCACCCGATCGAAGTGCTGGTCCCTGCTGAGCAGCGGTAAATTGTGTTCGCGGCAGAGCGCGGCGATCCAGGCGTCGTTGGCGGGGATGGGTTTGCCGGTCCGCCGCAGTTCCGAACGGATATCGGCGTACCAAAGCGTAGTCCGCTGCGTCACTTCCAGGATCCGGCAAAAAGGCAGAAACTTCGCCAGCCAGTCTTCATGCTCGTGGGGACGCGCCGAATGCGTGATCCCGTAGCGGTACTCGCCGAGTACGATCACCGGAATGGAAACATGTTCGGCGCGCGAAACCGCGGCCACGGCCGCCGGTGCGTCGTCGGCAAAGGCCGACAGCGCATTGGTGTCGAGGATCACAGCCTATCCTCAGGCTCGATCTGTTCGAACTCCGCATCGATCAACCGTTGAATACGCAGGTTTTCCTTGTGAAGATGGCGCAGGCCGCCCGCCGCTTTCATCCACGGCTTGTCGATCAGCGCGAGGTCCGACGCCAGCTTCTGTTCCACCGCCTCCGATATGAACTGGCGCAGCGGAATCCGAAGCTCGGCCGCCTTAACCTTGGCCTTTCGAAATACGTGATCCGGAATTTCCAAGGTTGTCTTCATGCCTCATGCTCCCATATTTATGGGAGCGCCGCAATCAGGCCGGCGTGAAACCCACTTGCGGCGGCCGCGTGAGCGGAACACGCAGAAACGGGCCTGCGCCGGGGCGTTCAGCTCACCGCTAATTCCATCAATGCATGGCAGTACGAGTCGCGCCGAATGCGGCGCTATTACGCCGGTGAAGAGGAACTTGCGCGGCCGGTGCCGCTGCGGCATTGTGCATCGGATTGCCGCATCGTTTTGCTACGCTAGCGGTAGTGTTGAAACCAACTATTTTTCGTGAATACGATATCCGTGGAATAGCGGATACGGAGCTGCTTAACCCGGATGTCGCCGATCTTGGCCGCGCGCTGGGCACCATGCTGCAACGCAAGAGCGGCAACCGCATCAGCTTGGGGCGCGATTGCCGCCTGAGCTCCACGCGCTTGCATAACGCGCTGCTCGAGGGGCTGCTCTCCACAGGGTGCGAAGTGACGGACATCGGCGTGGTGCCCACTCCGCTTCTGTATTACTCCACCGTGCATCTGGAATTGGACGGCGGTGTGATGATCACGGGCAGCCACAATCCCAGCGAGTTTAACGGATTCAAAACCGTGTGCGGCACGGGATCGCTGCACGGCGAACAGATTCAGGACGTGCGCCGTTTAATAGAAGCGCGCGATTTCATCCAGGGCCATGGCTCGCACCGCCTTGTGGACTTGATCGAACCCTATATCGACGAAATTTCCGCGCAATTCGCATTTTCACGCCGCGTCAAAGTCGTGCTCGACGGCGGCAACGGCACGGCCGGTCCCGTGATGCACCGCTTGCTGAAGCGGCTGAACGTGGATGCGGTCGAATTGTTCTTCGACATGGACGGACGGTTCCCCAACCATCACCCGGATCCCACGGTTCCGGCGAACCTCAAACATCTGCGCGACGCGGTGGAAGCCAACCACGCCGAGCTGGGGATCGCTTTCGACGGCGACGCGGACCGCATCGGTGCGATGGATGAAAACGGCACTGTCATTTATGGGGACATTTTGCTGCTGATCTACGGGCGGGAGATTCTGACGCGCAAGCCGGGAGCCACGTTCATCGGCGAGGTGAAGTGCTCGCAGGTTCTCTATGACGAGCTCAAGCGGCTGGGCGGCAATCCGATCATGTACAAGACCGGCCATTCTTTAATCAAAGCGAAGATGAAACAGGAACATGCGGAGCTGGCGGGCGAAATGTCCGGGCACATGTTTTTTGCGGACCGCTACCTCGGCTACGACGATGCGTTGTATGCCGCGTGCCGTCTGCTGGAGATCGTCGCCAAGAGCGGCAAGCCGCTTTCGGCCCAACTCGAGGGAGTGCCGAAGGTGGTTTCCACGCCGGAAATCCGCGTGGAGTGTCCCGATGAGACCAAGTTCCAGGTGGTGGAACGCGTGGCTGCGCATTTCCGAGGTACCCACGACGTGATCGACGTGGATGGCGTCCGCGTACTTTTCGGCGGGGGTTGGGGACTGCTGCGCGCGTCCAACACACAACCTGTTCTGGTGATGCGGTTCGAGGCCCTCACGGAAGCGCTGCTACAACAATACCAGCGCGAGGTGGAGGTCGTGCTGGAGCAGGCCCAGCGTGCGGTTGGGTAGGCGGTATTTTCGTAAGCGGCCGTGCGACGGCAGAACAGAGTCGACCGTCCTCCGAATCGGCCCGCGGGACTGATCGTTCGCGCTTACGCGCGAAACGGCCGCTCCAACCGTAGAATGCCATAATGCCAGCAGGTTGTCGTGCGAAATCAGGCGTTATCGGACAATTTTGTGGGACTGCTGGGGCGTTGACCTTAGCAGTGAGCGCCGTGTAGGATAAGCTGCCCCTGGTGACCACATGTGGAGACGCGCATAAGCCGGAAGCGCAGCACGCGGAGCCTTGCATTTTGCCTGGAAATATGAGAACGTTGCTAACGGGTGAGAATCCGGCGGGGAGCCCTGCCGTAAGCACTCAACCGGCTGTTCAGCGGCATGGCAAGTGAGGCGCTCGGCCGGAACGAATAGGCCGCGAAAGATGTCTTGCGCGGCGTGATGAAGCGCGCTGAATGTTGGAGCTTCAGAGCCGGCGCAGGGCGCGGTCCTGGCCGCACTGAATCTGGTCTGAACATATAAAAGGGAGAGAGCATGAGCACCAAAGGGAAATCACGACGGTCATTCCTTGCTGAATCCGTAGGGGGCCTGAACGCTGCATGGGTCCTGGCCAACTACCCCGGCATACTCGCCGCTCAAGAAAAGGTGCAGAAAGCGGCCAAAGGGGGAAAGCTGCCGCAGCTTACCTACTTCACTGAGGCACAAGCCGCGGAGATTGAGGCCGTAGCGGCCCAGATCATCCCCACCGACGAAACCCCCGGCGCACGCGAGGCCCACTGCGTTTACTTTATCGACCGGGCTCTGTCCTCGTTCGCTCGCCGCAGCCAGCCGGTTTACACGCAAGGTTTGGTAGACCTTCAGGCGAAGACGCAGGAGCTTTACCCGAACGCCGCTAAATTCTCGGCGCTCACAGGGGAGCAGCAGATCAAAGTGCTTACCGCGATCGAGAAAACGCCATTTTTCAACACGGTCCGCACGCACACGGTCATCGGGTTCTTTTCGCGCCCGGTGCACGGCGGTAACCAAGGCAAGGTTGGCTTCCAACTCATCGCCTACAACGATTCTCTGAACCATAAAGCGCCGTTCGGTTACTACGACGCGCAACTTCAATCCACCGGTAAGGCGTGAAGGAGAAAATATGAAACAGTATCCTACATCCACTGAAGTCGACTTCATCGTCATCGGTTCGGGAGCCGCCGGCGGCATCATGGCCAAGCAGTTATCGATGGCCGGTTTCTCAGTCGTGGTTCTGGAGCAGGGAGGCTGGGGAAAATACGGCCGCGAACAGGATTACAACAAGGACGAGTGGCTGCAGCGCAATCTGAGCGACGACGACCGATTGATGAGCGATCCGTCGCGCCAGCGCAACACGTTCCGCCGCAACGACAAGGAAAAGGCCGTTGCGGGCAACCACAGCTACGGCTGCGTGGTGGGCGGAGGCACGGTCACCTATGGCGGCAGCAGCTGGCGCCACCTGCCGTATGAGTTCAACGAGCTCACCCACGACAAGACCATTCCTTCCGGCACCGGCATGGCGGACTGGCCGATCAGCTACGAGGAGCTGGAACCTTATTACACCCAGGCCGAATGGGAAATGGGCATCTCCGGCCAGCGCGTGAGTTCACCGTTCGTCGCGCCGATGACGAAGGATTATCCGGTGCCTCCCGTGCCGCTGAAGAGTTCTGGGGCGCTGTTCAAGACCGCTTCATCCAAGCTGGGATTGACCGTGGTTCCCGGGCCTCTCGCCATCATTACGAAACCGTATATGGGGCGCGCGGCGTGCGTGAATTGCGGCATTTGTTCGGGCTACGGCTGTCAGGTGCGCGCGCGGTCCAGCTCCGCGGTCACGGTGCTGCCGGTGGCCGAGAAGACCGGCCGCTGTGAGATTCGGGTGAAGAGCTACGTCCGTGAGATCTCTGTGGACAGCAGCGGCAAAGTGACCGGCGTGGTCTATTTCGATGCCCAGAAGCGCGAAGTGCGTCAGAGGGCGAAGAACGTGGTGCTGTCGGCGAACGCCGGCGAGTCCGCCCGCCTGCTGCTGATGTCGAAATCGGCCCAGTTCCCCGACGGTTTGGCGAATTCGAGCGGCGTGGTTGGAAAGTACGTGATGTTCGGCCATGGCAGCAGCGCCAGCGGGCTCTTCGAGCATCCGCTCAACGAGTATAAGGGCGTCATTTCCGGCGCCGGCATTGTGGACTACGTTCCTTCCGATCCCAAGCGTGGCTTCTATGGCGGTGGACGCATGACGGCCCGCGGTTATCTGACTCCCCTCGAGCTCGGCCTGGAAGGATTGTCACCCGATGCCCCACGCTGGGGCGCCGGATACAAGAAGGCTCTCCGGGAAGAAGCGAACCACAGGATGACGATCACGAATTTCGTCACGCAATTGCCGCTGGAGACCAACCGCGTCGATCTGGACCCCGATGCAAAGGACGAGTGGGGTCTGCCGGCCATGCGGATCACGTCGTCCGCCCATCCCGACGACAGGAAGAACATGGAATTTTTCCGCCAGAAGGCCATTGAGGTACTGCAGGCCGCCGGAGCGAAAAAGATCTGGGCTCCTCCGATCGGCGAAAGCCGGGGCGGCGCGCACAATCGAGGCACGTGCCGGATGGGGAACGATCCCAAGACGTCCGTGGTCGACAAATATCACAAGGCTCACGACGTGCCGAACCTGTATATCGTGGACGGCAGCAATCTTGTCACCGGTGGCCGCAATCACCCCACCATGACCATCCAGGCACTGGCCTACCGCGCGGCCGAGCGCATTGTTCGTGACGCCAAGAACGGCATCCGCCGGTCCAGCGCGTAGGGCCTCGGGAATCGACTCCATGCCGGGAGGCAATGTCCCGGCATGGAGCCTAATTTTCGTTGCGGGCGGGGCGGGTCCCCTCCAGGACGCGTCAGTGTGAAACGGTTTACGGCTGTTCGCCCGACTGCGCTTCTTCGGCGCCCGCGGGTCCCACGGACAGCGCCTCCGCGATGAGCTGCTGTGCGCGTTCGACGTCGGTACTGGCGACGCGAACTTCCTCGGCCAGGTTGGGCAGCGGCGAATCGCCCACCAGCACCGTCGCGATGCCGTTCGATTCCAGCAGTTGGCGCACCATGAGCACTTCCGTTTCCTCCACGCCGCCTTCGGCCAGACGGAATACGGTTACCAGATCGAGGTTGTGAGACGGATTAGGGGTGGATTCCATGCTTTGAGCATAGCGGAACAAAACTTGATGCGCCGCTTCCGGCTCTGGTTGGGGGACGGAGGCCGGTTGGTTCGCCGGTGCACTGGTCGGTGGGTGGCGTGCGGCGGTAGACTGAAAGCATGGAACAAGAAAACGGCGAGAAAGTGATTTGCTTCTTGATTGGCGCGGCCCTGGGCGCTGCCGTGGCGCTGCTGTATGCCCCGCAATCGGGCGAACGGACGAGGCGCGTGATCGGAAAGAGAGTGCGCGAAGGGCGCGAGGTGCTGACCGATAGCGGCCGCGAGCTCTACGAAAAGGGCCGCGATCTCTATGAAAAAGGCCGCGGGGTGGCCGATGAGGCCGCCGAGCTGTTTGAGAAAGGCCGGAGGATTGTTCACGGGTGACGCCGGCTGCCGCATTGGCTGAGGCATTCTCCAACGAACCCTACCTGGACTTCTCAAAGCCCGAAGTGTGGGCGGAAGCGGAGAGCGCTCTGCGGCACGTGCGCACGCAAGCCGGCAGGGAATATCCGCTGTGGATCGCAGGCGCCGAACAGCGCACGGGCGATCTGCTCGCCAGCAATAATCCGTCGCACCCGGCCGAGATCGTGGGCCGGCACCACAAAGCCACGGCGGATCTTGCCGCGCGCGCGGTTGAAGACGCCCACGCGTATTTCCCCGAATGGGCGCGCACCTCGCCGCAGCATCGCGCTGAATTGTTGGCTCGCGCCGCTGGGTTGATTCGCGAGCGCAAGCTGGAATTCGATTCATGGCTGGTGATCGAGGCAGGGAAGACCTGGCCCGAAGCCGAGGCTGAAGTAGGCGAAGCCATCGACTTCTGCGAATACTACGCCCGCCAGGCGCTGAAATTCGCTTCACCCGAAGCGCTGGTGCAGTTGCCAGGGGAGCGCGACGATCTGGTCTACCTGCCGCTGGGCGTGGGCGTCGTTATTCCACCGTGGAATTTTCCGCTGGCGATTCTCACCGGCATGGCCGTGGCCGCGCTGGTGGCGGGCAACACCGTGGTAATCAAGCCTTCCAGCGAAACACCCATCATCGCGCACCTGCTGGCCGAAGTGCTGCATGAGGCCGGCTTCCCGCCGCGCAGCTTTGCGATTTGCGTGGGCAGCGGCTCCGTGATCGGAGACGTGCTGGTGGAGCACCCCAAGACGCGTTTCGTTTCCTTCACAGGTTCCCGCGACGTCGGTCTACGCATCAACGAACTGGCCGCGCGGCCGCGCCACGGGCAGATCTGGATCAAACGCGTAGTGGCGGAAATGGGAGGCAAGGACGCCATTGTCGTCGATCGCGAGGCGGATCTGGACGCAGCCGCGGCGGGTGTGGCGCAATCGGCTTTCGGTTACCAGGGGCAAAAATGCTCGGCGTGTTCGCGAGCCATCGTGGACGATCCCGTATACAGCCAGTTTCTTGAAAAACTCGAAGAGCGCGTGGCCGCCATCACCGTCGGGCCCTCGGAAGACCGCACGAATTTCATGGGCCCGGTGATCAGCGCCGGCGCGCGGAAGGCGATTCTCGGTTACATCGAGACTGGTAAGACCGAGGCGCGTCTGATCGCGGGCGGCGGCGTGGCCCCGGGAGATGGCTATTTCATTCGTCCCACGGTCTTCGCGGGCGTCGACTCCCAGGCTCGTATCTTTCGGGAGGAGATCTTCGGCCCGGTGCTGGCCGTGACCCGCGCCCGCGACTTCCACCACGCCATCGAATTGGCAAACGACACTGAGTACGGGTTAACCGGAGCGGTCTACACGCGCAATCCCGAAAAGATCCGCGAGGCACGCGAAACGTTCTTCGCCGGCAATCTCTATATCAACCGCAAATGCACAGGTGCGATGGTGGGCGCGCATCCCTTTGGAGGTTTCAACATGTCCGGTACGGACTCCAAAGCCGGCGGCCCGGACTACCTGCTGCAATTCCTGCAAGCACAGTCCATCGCGCAAAAACTGTAGTGAGAGCCGCGAGGTCTCCCATCACCGCGTGGTCCTGGCGGGCCTGGATCCACGAATGTTGACGAGGGACTCCAGCAGCACCACCGCTTGATTGTGTCCTTCGTCGTGCGCGCTGAATACGAGTGTTACCACTTCGCCCGGCGGAAGGTTCTTAATCAGGTCGCGGAGCTGGCCCATCGCCGGGTTCGTCGCCAGCTCGGTGCGATAGCGTTCGCCGAACGCCTGCCATTTGGTTGGGTCGTGCCCGAACCACTTGCGAAGTTCAGAGCTGGGCGCAACGTCCTTGAGCCAGACGTCCACGGCCGCCCTCGCCTTGGTAATCCCACGAGGCCACAGCCGGTCCACCAACACGCGCGTGCCGTCTTCTTTCGCAGACGGCTCGT
>CAMAUG010000117.1 GCA_945861255.1 Candidatus Sulfopaludibacter sp. SbA3 | reverse complement strand
CCGCGCCGCAGTTCGTCTACAACACGAACAACGTCGGCAAGTTCGCGGCCGGCAAGGACAAGGTTGGCCGCATCGACGCGATCTCGGTCGAGACCGGCCGAACGTTGTGGACCTGGGACACGCGCGTGACGAACTATTCGCCGATTCTGGCGACCGGCGGTGGGCTCCTTTTCAACGGCGGGATGGACCGCTATCTGCGGGCGCTGGATGCCGATAGCGGCCGGGTCCTGTGGCAGACCAGACTTCCCGTACAGGTGGTGGGCGGCACCGTAGCGTATTCGGTCAACGGCCGCCAATACATCGCCGTCGCGGCAGGCGGTGGCCTGATCGCCGGCATGGGGCTGGGCATGACCCCCGAGGTGGACACTGCCAGCGGCAGCAACGCTATGTACGTCTTCGCGCTACCCGAATAGCCCCGCATCGGCGGCAACTGTGCCGATGCGTCTCCGCGCCGGCATCAAACCGAAGACCGCCCAATGCAGCGGGGCGGCGGCATCGATTGGGGTGCACGATGGGGGGGCAGCCTTGACTTCGACATGATTCGACGGTAGCTTGGCTGGTGTCAGACTTGGGGAGGTTTACAATGAGAAATTTCATTCTCGCGTCATTGAGTGCGCTGGCGCTCACGATTGTACCCGCCGCCGGCCAGGCAACATCGCAAGCGCCGAAAGCCAAGCCCGCAGCCGCGGTGAAGGGAACGTGGACCCCGCCACGTACGCCCGATGGCCAGCCCGACCTGCAGGGAGTCTGGACCAACAACAGCGTTACACCCTTGCAACGCCCCAAGGAGCTCGCTGGGAAAGAGTTCTATACGCAAGCGGAATTGGCGGGAGTTCAAAAGGCGCAGCGCGAGCGCTACGCCCGGAATGAAGTGGAAGGCGAGCCGCCTGCTAACCATTCAGGCGTAGCGGGCGCAGCCCCGGAGGATGTGCACTACGATTTTGCCCAGTACGGGCTGGACTGGCTCCAGTCCAAAGTTGCCTGGAACCGGCGAACCTCGCTGATTGCGGGGCCGGAAGGAACCATTCCTCCCTTGACGCCCGCGGCCCGCGACAGAGTCGCCACGCTCGCGGCTAAGGAAAAGGGACATGAATTGGATGGCCCGGAGAACCGGCCGCTGGAAGCGCGATGCCTGGCGCGGGCCAACGTGGGACCGCCTCTTCTTCCCATCCGCTACAACAGCAATCTGCAGATCGTACAGGGCGCGGGCTTCGTGGCCATTGAAGCCGAAGAGATCCACGACGTTCGCATCATTGCCATGGACGGGCGTCCGCATCTTTCGAAGAACGTCCGGCTGTGGGGGGGCGACTCGGTGGGCCATTGGGAGGGCAACACGCTGGTGGTGGATACCACAAATTTCACGGATTTGACTCCTTTCAAAGGAGCCCAGAACCTGCACGTGGTCGAGCGCCTCACCCGCGTAGACCCGGAAACGATCCTCTACCAGTTCACGGTGGATGATCCGGGGATGTGGACCAAGCCGTGGTCGGGCGAGCTGCCCATGACGAAGCTCACCGGCACACTCTTCGAATACGCCTGTCATGAGGCGAATTACGGGTTGGAGAACACTCTGCGTGGAGCCCGCGTGGCCGACGCGGACGCCGCCGCGAAAAAAGCGGTGGAGTAACTCACGCCGATTCCCTTGCCCGTCATCCGCAGTGCCTTCGGAAGCGGCGTATTCGAGGCACAACGCGCGCCAATACGCATAGGCCCGGCGTGGATTGCGAGAGGGTCCCGGTGATCCTACCCTTGACTTTCTTTCCGCAGCCGAGGAAGATCGTAACGGTAGCTTCCTTAATGACTTACCGATTACTAGCCGGGACATGTTTCAGTATTTTCGCGATCACCGCGAGTTTGCCCTTACGGGCGGACGAAGCGCAAAAACTTTCCGCCAAGGTGGTCGTTAATAAGTATTGCGTCACCTGCCACAACGCGAAACTGAAAACAGCGGGACTCCAGCTTGATACCGTGGACTTTGAGCGTATCGGTGAGCGCGCGGATTTATGGGAAAAAGTGGCGCGCAAGTTCCGCACGGGCGAGATGCCGCCCGCCGGACTGCCCAGACCTGACCAAGCCACGTATGCGAATGTAACCTCGGAATTAGAGGCCGGGCTGGACGCCGCAGCTCTGGCCAAGCCGAACCCCGGGCGCGTGGCAGTACATCGGTTGAACCGCGCGGAGTACATTGCCGCCGTGCGCGACTTGCTAGGACTCGAGATCGATGGGAAGGCGTTTCTCTCCGCCGATGACGCGGACCAAGAAGGATTCGACAACCTCGCCAGCGTTCTGTCGGTGTCGCCGGTGCTGCTAGAGAATTACCTGTCCGCGGCGCGCAGAATCAGCCGCTTGGCAGTGGGCGACCTCGCGCTGCGCCCGGCGGTGGAAACCTACAAATATTCCAAGCTGCTCATCCAGGACGACCAGATGAGCGACGACCTTCCGTTTGGATCGCAGGGCGGCGCGCTCATCCGCTATTTCTTCCCGGTGGATGGGGACTATACGATCAAAGTTCAACTGAGGAGGCAACACTACGAGTACCTGGTGGGCATGGGCGAGCCGCACCAGCTCGACATCCGGCTGGACGGAGTGCGCGTGAAACGTTTCACGGTAGGCGGCGACGCGCCGGGCCTGACGACGCCAGAAAATTTTGCCGGCAACACGCAAGGCTCTCCGGATTTCGAAGTCTATATGCATACGGCCGACGCGGGTCTGGAAGCGCGCGTGCCGGTGAAGGCCGGCGAGCATCAAGTGAGTATATCGTTCGTCCGGCGTTTCTGGGAGCCCGAAGGCATCCTGCAGCCGGCGCAGATCGGTTTTGGCCGTACGACCAACGAATACTATCACGGCAACCCCTCGGTGGAGTATGTGTACATCGGGGGCCCTTACGGCACGACGGCGCGCGGTGATTCACCGAGCCGGCGCAAGGTGTTTATCTGCACGCCCAAGGACGCGGCAGGCGAGGAACCCTGCGCAAAGAAAATATTGTCCACGCTGGCCACGCGCGCCTATCGCCGCCCGGTCACCGATGACGATGTGAAAACACTGCTCGGTTTCTATCGGGCGGGCCGGGAGGAAAAGGATTTCGACGAGGGCATTCAGAAGGGGCTGGAACGTATTCTGGCGGCTCCCAGCTTTCTGTTTCGCGTCGAACGCATGCCGGCAAACGCAGTTCCAGGAGCGCCGTACCGTCTTAGCGACCTGGATCTGGCATCACGGCTATCGTTCTTTCTGTGGAGCAGCATTCCCGACGACGAACTGCGGAATCTGGCCATCGGCGGCCGGCTGAGAGAACCGAAGGTATTGGAACAGCAGGTGCAGCGCATGCTTCGCGATCCACGCTCGCGGGCATTGGTGGATGGCTTCGCCAACCGCTGGCTTGGCTTGAGCAAACTTGCCGGGATTGTTCCCGATACCGATTTGTATAGAGAATTCGACGAGAACCTGCGCGATGCGATGGCGCAGGAGACGCAGAATTTCGTCGCCAGCCAACTGCAAGCGGATCGCGGCGTGGCTGAATTGCTGACGGCCGACTATAGCTATGTGAACGAGCGAATGGCCAAGCATTACGGCATTCCCAATATCTATGGAAATCGCTTCCGGCGGGTGCAATTCAGCGACGGCACGCGCGGCGGGCTGCTGGGGCAAGCCAGCATACTGGCGGTGACATCCTACCCGAATCGCACCTCCGTCACTCTGCGCGGCCGCTACCTGCTTGCCAATATACTTGGTGCTCCGCCACCGCCACCACCGCCGGATGTTCCGGCTCTGAGAGATGCAGGCGCGGACGGCCAGCCTCGGGCGCTCCGTCAACGCATGGAGCTGCATCGTAAGAACACGGTGTGCGCCTCCTGCCATCAGCGCATGGATCCATTGGGTTTCTCACTCGAAAACTTTGACGCGCTTGGCAAATGGCGAACCGAAAGCGACGGCGCGCCGATCGACGTCACGGCGTCGCTGCCGGATGGCACTCGTTTTGAAGGAGTGGCCGGTCTGCGCACGCTGCTGGCAAGCCACAAAGAAGATTTCGTTCGCACGTTTACGGAGAAACTGATGGCGTATGCAATCGGCCGCGGCACCGAATATACCGATTTGCCCGCCATCCGCAAGATTACCCGTGACGCGGCTCCGCGGGATTACCGCTGGTCCAGCATCGTTTTAGGGATCGTCAACAGCACGCCGTTCAGCATGAGCGCGCCCGGCAGCGAAACGCCGGTGAATCTTGCTCAACATCGCGTCATGAATCTAAACAAGTGAGGATGCTCAAACATGATTGTCTTTAAGAAAGCTGTTTCACGCCGCGCGATGTTGCGTGGGGTTGGCGCGTCGCTGGCATTGCCGCTGCTGGACAGCATGGTCCCGGTGTTCACCGCGCGCGCCGCGACGCCCGCCCAGCCGGTCAACCGCTTCGGCGTCATGTACGTGCCGAACGGCATGATCATGCAGAACTATTTGCCGGCCACCGAGGGCACGGCCTACGAACTGACGCCCACGCTGAGGACGCTGGCGCCGCATCGCGATCAATTGCAGGTGCTGAGCGGCCTGACTTGCATTCCGCCGCCGGGACGGCCGGGCGGTGCGCACGCAAAAGCGAGTACTCGATTTCTCACCGACATTTCGCCGCCCACCAGTGAAACATGGCTGGATGCCGGAATCTCCGTGGATCAGATTCTGGCGCAGGAGACCGGCAAGCACACGCAACTGGCATCGCTCGAGTTGGCGATCGAATCCGGCGAAACGGCGGGCGCCTGCGATACCGGGTATGCGTGCCCGTACACGAACACCATCAGTTGGAAGGGCCCCAGTACGCCCTTGCCCACACAGAACAATCCGCGCCTGGTGTTCGAGCGTCTGTTCGGCGATAGCGCCAGCACGGACCCCAAAGAGCGATTGAGCCGCATCCGCGGGCAAAAAAGCATCCTGGACTCAGTGACGCAGGAGGTCGCGCGTCTGCAAGGCTCGCTTCCCCAAGGCGATCGCACGAAGCTCAGCGAGTATCTCGACTCGATCCGGGGCGTGGAGCGGCGGATTCAGATCGCTGAGACAGGCCATCAGGAAGTGCCGACGGTGGAGCACCCCGCGGGCATCCCGGCGAATTGGGAAGACCACGTGAAACTGATGCTGGATATGAAGGTGCTGGCCTATCAGTGCGATCTGACGCGTGTCATTACGCTGATGATGGGCCACGAACAGAGCGGCATGACGTATCCGCAGATCGGCGTGCCCGATTCGCATCATCCCATTTCGCATCATCAGAGGGAGCCCGAGAAAGTCGCGAAGACGGCCAAGATCAACGCGTATCATATGACGATGTTTGCGTATTTACTGGAGAAGATGCGGACGACCCGTGACGGCGACGGTACGCTGCTGGACCACATGACGCTGATTTACGGCGCCGGCATTGCCGACAGCAACACTCACGCGCCGGTGGATATTCCCTTCATTTTGGCGGGCGGCGGCGCGGGCAATCTGAAAGGCGGGCGTCACACCCGCTTGAAGGACGTGCCGCTGGCGAATTTGCACCTGACGTTGATGGATCAGTTCGGCGTCCATTGGGATCGAATCGGGGACAGCACGGGAAGAGTAGATCCTCAGATGCTTCGAGTGGGTTAACGGGGGAGATCAAGATGCGATTCAAGCTTCTTTGTCTGGCGGTTATCGCGTCCTCGTCCGGCCTGGCCGCTCCCAGTGACGCGCGGTTGATTCAGGCCGTGAAAAAGCAGGACGAAGCTTCGGTGCGCGCATTGTTGAAGCAGCGTGTCGACGTCAACGCACAGCAAGGCGACGGCGCGACGGCACTGCATTGGGCCGCGAACCTGGATCATCTCGCCATCGCCGATGTGTTGATCCGGGCAGGCGCCCGCGTGGACGCCGCCAACGATCTTGGCTCCACTCCGCTGCACTTGGCGTGCACCAACCGGAGCGCGCCCATGGTCGCCCGCCTATTGGAAGCGAAGGCGAATGCCAACGCGAAACTGCTCAACGGCGAGACAGTGCTGATGACTTGCGCGCGCACCGGCGACGCGCAGGCGGTTAAGGCACTACTGGTCCATGGCGCCGACGCAAAGGCGAAGGAGACTGAACACGATCAGACCGCGCTCATGTGGGCGGCCGCGAATATCCATCCTGACGTCGTTGCATTGCTGATTGAATTCGGAGCGGACATTCGCGCCCGTTCGCGTACCTACTCTCAAACAGTGGTCGGCGAACAAACCCAGAGAACGGGGCGCGAAGAGCTGAATTACAATGTGCTACGGGGCGGCAGCACGCCGTTGTTGTTTGCGGCGAGGACGGGCGATGCCGAATCCGCCAAGCTCCTGCTGGCCGGAGGCGCGGACCCCAATGATTCTCTCCCTGACGGCACCAGCGCCTTGGTTCTTGCGGCACATAGCGGCCAGGGAAATGTAGCGGCCGTGTTGCTCGAAAAAGGCGCGGATCCTAACACGCTCGGCAGCGGTTATACCGCGCTCCATGCCGCGGTTCTCAGAAGCGATTTGAATCTGGTGAAAGCCCTGCTGGCTCATAAAGCAGATCCGAATATTCGGATGACCAAGGGTACGCCTGTGCGCCGCGACACGACGGACTTCAATCTTTTGGCTCCACTGGTGGGCTCCACTCCTTACCTGCTGGCCGCCAGATTCCTGGAGCCGGAGATTATGCAGACTCTGGCCGCTGGAGGCGCCGATCCGAAAGTAGCCATGCCGAACGGAGCCACGGCGCTGATGTTAGCCGCGGGCATGGGTTCCGGTATCGCGGAAAGCCGGCGGGGTATTGCCCTGATCGATTTCGGAAAGGTGGAGACTGACAATCAAGTCCTACCTGCGGTAACCACTGCCTTCAACTTAAGCGGCGGAGTCACCGCCGCGAACCAGGCTGGCGACACCGCATTGCATGCCGCCGCGACTCATCGCTATGAAACCGTGATTCGGTTTCTGGCCGAGCACGGCGCCGACGTGAACGCGAGAAACAAGGGCGGCCGGACTCCCCTGGCCGTCCTGACAGCTCAAAGCAAAGCTCCCAAGCAAGTGGTTTTAGCCTCCGCGAGCAGCGCGGGTTCCGGTAGCGATTCTCCAGCCGATTACACTGTCCAGATAGCCGAACTGCTGCGCAATTTCGGCGCGACCGAGTGAGCATCGCGAACAGATCCATCCAACTTCTTCGTCACGAACGGGCCACGCTAGTCGTGGTGAGTGCTAGTTTAAAAATCCTGGTTCCATGAACATCTCGGTCATCGGCGCGGGAGCGCTGGGCTGCGCGCTTGGGGCGCGGTTGGCCGAGGCCGGGCATGAGGTGGCCCTGATCAATCGCAACCACGCCCACGTCGATGCGATCAACCAGCGGGGTCTCCGCATTCGGGAAGACGGTGTCGAACGCGTGGTGCGCATTCACGCCGCCACCGATTGCTCGGCGGCCGGCGCGCCCGCCGACCTGGTCCTGATACTCGTCAAATCTTTCCACACTCGCGAGGCGATCGAAATGGCGCGGCCGGTGGTAGGCGAGCGTACCATCGTGTTGTCTCTCCAGAACGGCCTGGGGCACGAGGAGATTCTCGGCGAGGTGACCGGACCGGAAAAAGTGATCGCGGGGAAGACTTACGCAGGCGGCGTTCTCACGGGGCCAGGGCAGATCATCGCCGGCCTGAAGGGCAGGCTGACCTACATCGGCGAACTCGACGGGAGCAACAGCGAACGCGTACAGCGGCTTGCGGTGGCCTTCCAGCAGGCCGGCCTTGCGACCATCGTCAGCGATAACATCGTGGGGACCATGTGGGACAAACTGCTGGTCAACGTCGCCACGGGAGCGCTCAGCGCGATCACGCGCCTTCCGTATGGAGCGCTCTACGGCGTGCCGCGGATCGAGGAATGCGCGATCGCGGCCGTAACGGAGGCGATGGCGGTGGCCCGGACGTCCGGCATCCAACTGTCCATTACCAACCCACGCGACGCGTGGATGAAGGCATCCGCCGGTCTACCTGCCGATTTCAAAGCGTCGATGTTGCAGAGCCTGGAACGCGGATCGATCACAGAAGTCGATTTCATCCACGGCGCCGTGGTGCGGCGCGGCGCCATGGTGAATGTTCCGACACCGGTGAACAGCACCCTGCTAGCGTGCGTGAAAGGAATCGAAGCAGGTCTCCCGCGGCGGGATTCTGGCATCGCGTGATCGAACGCTACTTCGACGATACCCGCGTTCGCGATGAATGCATCACGCCGCCTATCAGGTGGCCAAGGCCCGCATTATGGCCTACGCGGAGATTTGACGCCCGTCCACACCGATTGGGCCTATGAGCGCACAACGTCGTTCGGCACACGCGTGGCCCATGGCCTGTTCGGCCTCCGACGGCCTGAAGACCTAGGCCGCGGACCGCTTCATGCCCGGCATGACGCCGAAGGAGCCGCGCATTTGGGAGACTGAATCCATGCGCTATCTTCACTGGCTTGTTTTGGTGTGTCTGGCCCTCGTGATCGGGTCCGAACACGTGTCCGCGCAAGCGCCCGCGCAACCCTCCGCTGCTGCGCCTCAACGCGCAACGCTGTTCGAGGGCGCCCGCCTCATCACCGGCGATGGCCGCGCCCCCATCGAGAACGCGGCGTTTCTGGTGGAGAACGCCCGGTTTACCCGCATCGGACGGAAAGGGGAGATCCAGGCCCCGGCCGGCGCGGCCCACATCGATCTGACGGGCAAGACGGTGATCCCCACGCTCATCGACGGACACTCGCACATCGGGTACATGAAACATCTGACGAGCGGAGCCCAGAACTACACGCGCGAGAACATCCTTGACCACATGCGGCGATTCGCGTATTTCGGAGTCGCGGCCAGCCAGTCGATGGGGAGCGATTTCGGTGAGCTTCCGTTCCAGATTCGCGACGAGATCGTGGCGGGAAAGTATCCTGACGCGGCGCGATTTCTGACGGCCGGCCGAGGCTTGGCGCCGCTGGTGGAGATCGCCTCCGACAACATGCGGCAGGCCGCCTTTCCGGTCACGACCACGGCGGGCGCTCGCGCATCGGTGCAGGAGCTGGTCCCGCGCAAGGTGAAATTGATCAAGACCTGGGTGGACGACCGTGACGGCGCCATCAAGCCGCTCAGCCCGGAGCTGTACCGGGCGATTATCGATGAGGCGCACAAGAACAACCTGCGCGTGGCCGTGCATGCCACCGGGCTTGCGCAGGCTAAGGAACTGCTACGCGCCGGGATCGACGTGTTTGCACACATGATCGGGGACGTAGACGATGAGTTGGTTGACCTGTTCAAACAGCATCCGAATACGATGGTGCTCTCGGCGCTCGGTGGGCCTCGGCGGGCGGTTTATGCGCCATGGTTGCATCCGGTGCATCCTCTGATCCTCGAGACCGTACTGCCCGAGCAGATCGCGCGTTTGCAACGCCGGTTGCCGCTGACGGATTCCGCGCAACTGGCGCGCTCAAACGCAAGTTGGGAGCGGTTGGCGCGCGGCATTACAAAGCTGACCGCGGCGGGCGTCAAGATCGGTGTGGGCACCGACGGCGGCGGCCAGCAGGGCGATCAGTTTCTGGGGTGGACGATGCACACGGAACTGGAGAATCTGGCGGCGGCAGGAATGACACCGGCACAGGTGATCGTCGCAGCCACGCGAACGACCGCGGAGATTCTCGGAATCGACGATCTGGGCATGGTGTCGGCGGGCATGAGCGCGGATTTCGTGGTGCTGGACGCCAATCCGCTGGACGACATCACGAACTCGAGAAGAATCTCACAGGTCTACTTGCGAGGAGTTGCGATGGACCGTGCCAGACTTCGGGCGGGATTCCTGGCCGCCGCAAACTAACGGGGCGCCGCGGCCTTGCCAGTTCTACGCCACACTGCGGGCGGGTCCGAGGCGCGTGGACGCCACCCTCCAGAGGACCCTACGACAGCTTATCGCCTTTGGCGGCCTGGCCAGGAAGCAAGAAGGTCTTTGCAAGCGAACCTCCGCCACAGAGCTTGAACGATCCGAAGTCCTTGTACCAGTCCCCCGGCGGTACTTCGGGACTGGTTTCGATCCAAAGGCGGAGTTGGTTGAGGTCGGCGATGCTGATCGCCCGGTCCCGCATTCTTTCGATCAAGTGCCGGCGGACTCCTTCGGGAAACTTCTCCCAGCGTTCGATCCTTGGCATCAGTCGCCGAAGACCATTCGGCCTAATTGATTGCCCAGACTTTTGGCGGCGTCCGGGTCCTTCTCGTCGCGAAATCGTTCGGCCAAGTCGAAAAACTCCCTTTGTTTTCGCTTCTCCGTTTCGATTCCGCTTTCGATCAGTGCGACGAGCATTCGGGTGGCGCTTACCCTTTTGGTCTTCGCCATCGCGCGCACTTGCAAGGCTACCTTGACTGGCAGGCTAACGCTCTGGCGGATTGTCTTCTGCTCGGATCTCATGTCACCATTATGCACCAGATTGGTGCGTTTGAATTTGTACCACTTCGGACCGAGGCAATTTCAAGATTACTGCGGTGCGAAAGACC
>CAMAUG010000116.1 GCA_945861255.1 Candidatus Sulfopaludibacter sp. SbA3 | reverse complement strand
GACGACAGTGGAAAACACTCGTCTCGCGGGTCTGGCGGTTCTAGCTCGACATCGCGTTTTCCACTGTCGCCCACCGCCCTTGGAAATCGCTGCGCGATTCCCACATTTCCACCGCGCCGACGACGGCTTCCTCCCTCTCTCCATCCCCAGAAAACCTCAGAAAGGAGCCCCGCAACGTCCCCGCCTGACCTTTACCCCTTCAGGCCCGTTCTTGGATTAGAAAATGCTTTGTCAAGCCGCGTGTCAAGCCGCGTGTCAAGCCGTGGTCTCGTGCGGTCAAGGATCCGGTGTCAGCTCCGGTGCGCCGGGCGGCAGCGCCACAATCGTGATTCCTGTTTCATTCGCCCGCGCGATAAGATCGTCGCGGTCAATCAGCAGCGTGCGCCCGGCGTCCAGTGCCAGCGCCGTGGTCCCGGTCTCACGCATGATGACGATGGTTTGGGGCCCCACCACGGGCACGTCGAATAGCATGTGCTTGCGGCGGCGGGAGCCTTTTACCAGGCGCAGGGGCTTGCCCTCCACCAGCGATGCCGCGCGACGCAGCATGGCGTCGGTGCCTTCCATCGCCTCCACCGCCACACAGGCGCGCTCGGCGATGGCCACGCTTTGGCCGATGTCGTGCGCGGAGAGCGCGGCGGCAATCCGGCGCCCGTAATCGAGGTCGCGCTGCTCCTCGGTGGACGGTGCACGCCGCGTCAGCACGCCTGTGGGCGCCAGTAGATCTTTCAGCAACAACGTGGAATCAACCAGCTCGATGCCTTCCTCCCCCAGGACTTTCGTCACCGCGCCGATCAGGCCATCCGTATTTCTGGTTTCAAGGGAAGCGAGTAGCTTCACCAGGCGCCAATCCGGCACGATGGATGAAAAGATCCTGGCGTGCTTCACCTGCCCGCACATCATCACCTGAGTGATGCCCTCTTTGTGGCAGATGTCGATGAGTTGGGAGAGAGCCCCCAGCGAAATCCAGTGGCAGCGAGCGGCGAGAGGTTCGATTTCCTTCGAGGCCTCTTCCCGAAGTCCGATCGCGACCACCTCGAGACCTGACTTGCGGGCGGCTTCCAAGGCGAGCACGGGGAAGCGGCCATTTCCGGCAATTAGCCCGTACGGCATATTTATTTGATGAAGCCCCGCCCGGAGTCGGCAATGAAGCGAAGCAATTCCACGATTTCCGGCGATTCGCCGACCTCTTCGCGAATTCGATCGACGGCCTGCGACGTGTTCAGTCCGGCGCGCGTCAACAGCCGGAAAGCCTTGTGCAGCGCGTCGATGGTTTCAGCGGAAAATCCGCGCCGCTCCAGACCGGTCTTGTTGGCGCCGAACACACGCGCTTCGCGCTCGGTGACGGTATTTGAGAACGGCAGAACGTCGCGCGTAATCACGCTATACCCGCCAATAATCGCATGCCGCCCGATGCGGCAAAATTGATGCACGCCCGTGGACGCACCCACCACGGCCCAGTCCCCCACCACTACGTGCCCTCCAAACGTCGCGGCGTTCGCGATCACGCAGTGATTGCCGATGTGAACATCGTGAGCCACGTGCACGTAGGCCATCAGCAAATTATCGTCGCCCATGGAGGTCAGCATGCCGCCGCCTTCAGTACCTCTATGGATGGTGACAAATTCGCGAATCTTGTTGCGATGCCCGATGCGCGTCGAGGAGTGTTCGCCCTGATATTTGAGATCTTGCGGCGCGACTCCCACGGTGGAGAAAGGGAAGAAGATGTTATCCTCGCCGATTTCGAGCGGGCCTTCGAGAACCACATGGCCCTGGATGCGGGTGCGCGCGCCGATCGCGACGTCCGCGCCCACGATCGTGTAGGGGCCCACTTCCGCGGAGGCGTCGATCCTAGCGGAGGCGTCGACGATCGCGGTCGGATGAATCGGCATGGGGCTGTGTCTACGCGCGGTCGGTGAGGACGCACAGCATTTCAGCTTCGGCCACCACCACGCCATTCACCGTGGCCGTGCCGGCCATCTTCGCCATGCTGGCCTTGCGCCGGATGACCTTCATTTCAATACGCAGCTGATCCCCGGGGCGCACCGGCTTGCGAAACTTAGCGCCATCCACGCCGGCCAGCAACACCAGTTTGTTCTTGCGGTCCGGGATGGAGCTCAGCACCAACACGCCGGCCACTTGCGCCATCGCTTCAGCGATCAATACGCCCGGCATGACTGGATAATCCGGGAAGTGGCCGATGAAATACGGTTCATTCACGCTGACGTTCTTGATGCCGACGATGCGGTCGGGCTCCATCTCCTCAATGCGGTCCACCAGCAGAAACGGGTAGCGATGCGGGAGGATGTCGCGGATGGCGTCAATGTCCATTACAGGCATGGGAATTGATGATTATAGCGCGCTGGTCCAGCTGGAAGCTCCGGCGCTTCTGGGCGGCGGCAGTCCACGCTCCCAGCTATCCTAACTAGTAATGGATCCTCTTCTTCGTTATGCCCGCGCTCAACAGAGCGGCGCCATCGCCCTGATCCGTCAGTTCGTGGAATGCGAATCGCCCAGCGATGATGCCGCCGCCGTTAACCGCTTCGCCGGATTGCTGGCGGAGAGCGTGAAGGACATCGCCAAGGTCCGGCCGCATTTCGCCGCGGGCCATGGCCGGCATCTGCGCTGCGAGTTCGTGCTGCCTGGCTCGAAAAAGCAAGGCCAGATTCTGGTTTTGGGGCACTCCGACACGGTGTGGCCGCTGGGCACGCTGCGCACCATGCCGTTCCGCCGGTACAATGGCCGTTTGTGGGGGCCCGGCGTGTTTGACATGAAGGGCGGCCTTGCATTGTTCATCATGGCGATGCGGGCATTGCGGGATCTCAACATTCCGGTGGCGCGCAAGGTGGTGCTGCAGGTGAATTCGGACGAGGAAATCGGCAGTGTCTCTTCGCGAGCGCTGACCGAAGAAATCGCCCGTAAAAGCGCCGCCGTGCTGGTGCTGGAGCCCGCAGGCCCGGAGGGCAAACTCAAGACCGCGCGCAAAGGCGTGGGCGAATATAGGGTTGTGGTACGCGGGGTCGCGGCGCACGCGGGGCTGGACTTCGATAAAGGCGCGAGTGCAATCACTGAGATGGCCCGCCAAGTGGAGGTCATCGTTGGTTTTACCAGGCTAGCGCGAGGCATCACCGTGAATCCCGGCGTAATCCGCGGCGGAACGCGCAGTAACGTGGTGGCGGCGGAATGTTCCCTGGAAGTGGACGTGCGCGTGCCGCGCGCCGGGGACGCTCGATTCCTTGAACGCCAGTTCGCCGCGCTGCGGCCATTCGACCGGCGCTGCCATGTCGAGGTCGCCGGCGGCATCAACCGCCCGCCCATGGAACGCACCAAGGCCGTGGCTGCTTTGTTCGAACAGGCCCGCGCGCTGGCGGCGGATCTCGGGGTGGAACTCGATGAGTGCGCTGTGGGTGGCGCCTCCGATGGAAATTTCACAGCGGCGCTAGGCGTGCCCACACTCGACGGACTCGGCGCCGTGGGCGAAGGTGCGCACGCGGCCGGCGAAAGCATTTTTGTCGATCGCCTGGCGGACCGCACCGCGCTGTTGGCGAAGCTGGTGGCGGCGCTATAGCGTCAAACTGCCTCCCTGACAAGCGGCACCGCGGAAATTCCGCTGCGCGCGCCCGTTAGCGGTACGATGAAAGTGTCTATGCGCCGGAGCCGGTGGCTGATCCTCGCCGTTATCATCGGGATTGTTGCCTTCATCGGCGTCACGTATGCCAAGCGCAAGGCGGCACGGCCTCCGGACGTACCCCCGCCGCCGCCGCTTGAGACGGGCCTCGACGGGCGCGCAAACGACTGGGTCTACACCCAGAGCGACGGTGACCGGCCTCGCGTCACTGTTCGCGCCAAGAGCTTCAAGCAGATCAAGGCCCCTTCCGTCATGGAATTGGACGGCGTGGAGCTGCAAATTTTTCACCGGGAGGGCGGCTCCTACGATCTGGTAAAGAGCGCCAAGGCGCAGTTCGATATCTCCGGCAAGACTCTGTATTCCGATGGCGAGGCGGAAATCCGCATGGGGCTGAAGGAAGGCGCCGCGCCCGTGGGGCATGTGATCACCATCCACAGCTCCGGCGTGCATTTCGCGAGCGACACAGGGAAAGCGTCCACGGAACGCGCCGCCACGTTTGAATTCGACCGGGGCGGCGGCTCCGCCATCGGTGCCGAGTACGACCCTGGGACGCGCGAGTTGCATCTACTGAAACAGGTGTCCCTCGATTGGCGCAGCCCCGCAAAAGGCACGCTCCCGATGCACGTGGAGGCGGGCGAGGCTTACTACAAGGAATCCGAATCGAAGGTGAATCTGTTGCACTGGTCGAAGTTCACGCGCGGCACGTTGCATATGGAGGCGGGTGGCGCTGACGTGACGCTGGAAAATGGTGAAATCCGCTCCACCGTGGCCCAGTCCGTGCGCGGCGTGCAGGAAGATCCGGGGCGGCGCGTGGAGTTCGCGGCGGAATCCATGCTCATGGAGTTCGCGCACGGAATGTCGATGAAATCGATCCGTGGAGACCGCAACGGAAGACTCGTTTCGACAGCCAAGGCCGCGCGCACCACCGTCACCGGCAACACGTTGCTCCTCGATTTCGCCGCCGCGGAGAAAGAGAGCGTTCTCTCTTCCGCGCTCGCCACGGGCAACAGCGTCGCGGAAGTGCGGCCCGTTCCTCCGAACGGCCCCCAGGCGCCGGATACGCGCACGCTTCGCAGCGAGGTGATTCGCCTCAAGATGCGTCCTGGCGGCGAGGAGATCGACGCCGTGGAAACGGATGGCCCCGGCACCGTCGATTTCATTCCGAACCGGCCCGCGCAGCCCAAGCGGTTTCTGAAGGGCGACAAGATCTGGATCGCTTACGCGCCCGGCAACCGGATTCAATCGTTTCGCTCGGTTAATGCCTCCACGCGCACGGAAAAACCGGGCCAGGCGGCGCCTCTGTTGACGCAGAGCAAGAACCTGGTGGCGCTATTCGATCCCGCCGGCGGCGAGTTGGCGACGCTCGATCAGAGCGGAAGCTTCCAGTACCAGGAAGGAGAACGCAGAGCCGCCGCCGGCGAAGCGTTCCTCGATTCCGCCAAGGATTCGATGCGGCTCAAGGGTGCGGCTCGCGCCTGGGACGCCAGTGGTTCGGTAGCCGCCGATGCCATCGACATGAATCAGAAAACCGGCGATTTCACCGCGGAGGGGCACGTCAGTTCAACACGGACTCCGGATCGCAAGGGCGCATCATCGGCGCTGCTCTCCAATGCCGAGACACTGCAAGCGCGCGCGCAGCGCATGAACTCCACCGATCGTAATCAAAAGGTGCGGTATGAGGGCGCCGCTGTGGTGTGGCAAGGCGCCAACCGCGTGGAGGCGGACCGCATCGACATCGATCGCGCGCGCGAGGTCTTTGAGGCGCACGGAAAAGTGGTGAGCCAGTTCGTCGACAAGGCGGCCAGTCCACCGGAGGCCGCAAAGGCCTCCAACGCGGCAACCGCGAAAGCCTCCGGTGAAACAGCAGCGAAGGCCGCCGGCAATACAACCACGAAATCCACCGGCGAATCGGCCGGGAAATCCGCTGGCGGGTTTGCCACGAACGCCGTTGGCGCAGCCGCCACGAACGCCGCCGGCGCTACCGCCAGGAAGGCTTCCGCCGCGCCCGTCTTCACGGTGGTGCGCGCTGCGGATTTAATCTACGACGAGCGTTCGCGCATTGCGAACTATCTGGGCGGCGCTTCTCTCACGCGCCCAGGTTTGGCCGTCGCCGCCCGGGAAATTCGTGCATACCTGGCGCCGCCGGAAGCGGAATCCTCGCTCGAGAAGGCCTTCGCCGAAGGCGCGGTGAAGATCGTCAGTACGACTGCAAAACGCACTCGCACAGGCACCTCCGGGCACGCGGAATATTACGCAGCGGAGCAAAAAGTATTGCTGCAAGATAGCGACCCTCTTCTGGTGGATAGCGTTACGGGCCAGACGCGCGGCCAGCAATTGACGTGGTGGGCCAACAATGATAGGCTGCTGGTGAACGGTGTCGAAAACCGGCCCGCCGATAGTCTGCTCCTCAAGAAATAGCTCCGTGCGAACCCTCCAGACAACGGATCTCACCAAGTCCTATCGCGGCCGCAAAGTGGTGGACAGCGTGTCCGTGGAGGTGCGGCAGGGCGAGGTGGTGGGCCTGCTCGGCCCCAATGGGGCGGGCAAGACAACGACGTTCTACATGATCGTCGGACTCATCACGCCGGACGCGGGGCGCGTGCGGTTGGACGATGACGACATCACGCCGCTCCCCATGTTCCAACGGGCGCGCAAAGGCATCAGTTATCTTCCCCAGGAAGCCTCGGTCTTCCGCAAGTTGTCCGTGGAAGATAACCTGATGGCCATCCTGCAGACGCTGGACGTGAGCAGGCGTGAGCGCCTCGACCGGCTGGACCGTTTGATCGCGCAACTCGGCCTGGAACAAGTGCGCAAGAGCAAGGGTTACGTGCTTTCCGGCGGCGAGCGGCGCCGCGTGGAGATCGCGCGCAGCCTGGTGATTGAGCCCAGTTTCCTGCTGCTGGACGAGCCGTTCTCCGGCATCGACCCGATTCAGGTAATGGAATTACAGAGAATTATCTTCGAGCTGAAACATTCCGGCATCGGCATCCTGGTGACGGATCATAACGTGCGCGAAACGCTGGCGGTCACCGATCGCGCTTATATCATCAACAACGGGCGCATTTTCCGCGCGGGATCGCCGGAGGCACTCTCGAGTGATCCGGACGTAAGGCGAGTGTATCTGGGTGAAAATTTCAGCATGGGACTACATAATCAACGTCTGCAGGAGCCTGTGGCAGAAGGCTGATCACGTGGGCCGGAGAATGGATTAGGCGGCTGCGGCGCCGGCAGCCCGTTCGCCCATCGTATTGGCAAAATGGGCGACGATCATCGACATTTCTTCCAGTGCTTGTCTGGCCGCCGCGGGTGAGAATGGGCTGCTGACGCGGTACCATGCCCCCATAAACCGGTAGTCCATTCCTAACATTCGTTCTTCCATCCCGGATTCCGCGGAACGCGTCAGGATGCGCGTCAATACTTCGTAGTCGCGATCCAGAGTCTCCCGCAAGCGGTCGAGCTCCGGCGAGCCGGCGCGTAAACGCGACTGTACGTCCAGAAATCCGAGCTGGTTGGCGGCTGCCACATCGCCCACGTAGTCCCGAGCCGTCTTGGTACTCAGTATCAGCAGGCAGGTATAACGGAACCAGTAGCACAACAGGAACATCGAGCTAACGGTAATGATCCCGGTGATGATAGATTCCGTCATTGTCTCTAGGGCAATGACCACGCCGCATGGCTCGTTTCACCTCGCGACGTGGTAAAGGCTATATGCAGAATATCATCGCGGTACAGTTCTATCAATAGAATGTGGTGGTCGTAAGGTGTTTTTTAGGTATCGAATTCCGCCTTACCCTGGTACCTTCACGCTGATGGTTCCAGCCTTACGAACGCTCATGGTCTACGCATTATCCCGCCAACGCGGCACGTTGCTTGCGGATCTCCGCGACAAATTCGATTCCGGTGAACACGCCTTTCCCCCGCCACGTCACGCGCTCACGCTTCGTCTCCAGGTGCAGAGCGCACGCCTTCACCAGAGATGCATGGCACATCACCACCAGCCGTGTCGGTGTGTTTTCCAGCGCGTTCCGGAAGCGGTACCAATAGGAAAGTGGAATGCGGTTCAAGCCGTGGTTTTCCGCCTCGCACAAATCGAGCGCCACCACGCCGAATCCTCCGCTATGCACAATCATGTCGGCGGCTTTGATCGCGAAATCAAGCCGTCCGCCGCAGCGCACCCATAACACGCGCCGTAAATCGACGCCCGCTTCCGCAGCCGAGAGCGGATCGAACGCGCCCGCGCCATCCACCACTGCGCAGGCCTCCCCCCGCGCGGAGGCCTCCGCAAGAATCTGGTGCAGCAGCGCCGTACGCCCGGAGGAAATCGCTCCGGAAACTTCGGTGATCGCGCCACGGGGCAGGGAAGGATAGCCGTGCGTCTCCCGTGAGAGCGCACCACGCAATGAAACACGACTGGAGACAGGAAGGGCCGCTGCCATGGAATTCGCCTTTTGTTCGCCTATCTATATTGACGAAAGCAGCGGAGGATGTCAATGGGAAGCAAGTCCTGCAAAGTCCCGCACGCCGCTCTACTTCAGCACCTGCCACAGACTAAAAAAATCGTCCGTCCACGTAAGCGTGGGCGACTGCGGTGAGCTCCATCCGATCAGCGTGTCGCGAATCCCAGCCTTGGCGAACGTCTCCGCCTTTTCCGCCACCAGCACCCAACGGGACCCGCTCTCGCCGCTGGTGTTGCTGTCGATCAGGTCCGGCACCACAAGCACCATGCGCGCCTGCCAGCCCAAATGCTTCGCCAGACCACGCGTGACGGGTTCCAGATCCAGTGAGCGGTTGGAGATATGGAGCGCCAGAATCCCGCCGGGGGCCAGGCGGTCGCGGTAAATTTCGCCGCACTCGGCCGTCAGCAGGTGCGTGGGGATGGCGTCGCTGGTGAAGGCGTCCACGGCGATCAGGTCGAAATCATGGGAGCGGCCGGCCTTGCGTTCCCTATCCAGTTGCACGCGCGCGTCGCCGAGCACGATTTCGGTTGCTGCTTCGGAATCGTCCAGATACGTAAACCACTTACGGGCCAGCGAGATGACGTTCGGATTGATTTCGTAAAAGCGGTATTGGTCACCGGTCCGTCCCCACGTGGCCAGAGTGCCGGCGCCCAAACCCACGATGGCGATGCGGCGCGGGTGCGGCAGTGCTTCAATCGCCAGCGCGGCGCCGCTGTGCGGGCCGTAGTATGTGGTGGCCCGTTTCTTCTTATCCGCGTCCAGGTATTGAAAACCGTGTTGAATGCGCCCGTGCGTGATGCGGCGGAAACGGCCGTTCTTGTCGGTGGCCTCATTGACGCGCAGAATGCCGTCGAAATTGCGCGCGCTCTCCTTGCCGGGCTGAACGTTGCTGAACGCCGCGAACAGGGACGTGACCGCGCCGAACAGCATCGCCATCATCGGAACGCGTACCGCGAAATTGCGGCCGGTCCATTCCCGGAGCGCGCCGGTCCGCATCCACGCCAGGAGCCCGAGCACGCACGCCGCGCCCAGCGCGATCAGAAATTCGGTGAATTCAGTGAATAGACGCGGGGCTACGATCGCGGAGAAAAGTCCGCCCAGCGCGCCACCGGCGGCAACCGTGAGATAGAACGCCGTCAGATAGCGCGGCCCGGGTTTGGAGCGGGCCAGTTCACCGTGGCACAGCATGCACGTGGCGAACAACGCGGCCAGATAAATGGCGAACTGCCTCAACACCGGAATCGCCACGCTCAGCGCGACGACGACGCTGGTCGCCGGCGCCAGCACTCCCGCCAGCGCGCCAAACAGTCCGCGCTTGTACCAGCGATCGCTCTCAAACGTGAGGATGAATGTCAAGAGATAAACGGAAAGCGGCGCCACCCACAGGAACGGGAACACCGCGATCTCCTCGGTGATCTGGTTGGTGGTTCCCAACAGCAGCATCGATCCGCACATGGACAGTGCCAGCCACATTGCGACATCGAGCCCACCCGGCCGACGGCCGCCGTTGGAACTCTCCTGGGTGGGCGCGGCGCTTACCCGTGCAGCGCTCATATTCCACGCCAGCCACGCGCACGCTCCCGCGAACAAGAGATAAAGACCCGACCACATCCATGCCTGCGCGCGCATGCGAAGGAACGGCTCGATGGCGAACGGATAGCTGAGCAGCGCCAGAAAGGAACCTGCGTTGGAGAGCGCGTACAGACGCCAGGGGGATTCATCCGGCCGCGCGGCGTGAAACCAGCGTTGCAGCAGCGGCGTGGTCGCGGACAGCGCCAGATACGGAATGCCGATCGCACCCGCCAGCAACAGCAGAATCTGCGCCGAAGGATCGCCGTCCGCCCCCGGTTTCCATGCATCCGGCGCGGATGCAAGGGGAAGAAACGCGAGCGACGCGGCCAACAGAGCCGTGTGAACCCACGCCTGCACGCGGAGGCCGCGGCCACCCAGCCAGTGCGCGTACGCGTATCCGGCCAGCAGCGCCGTCTGGAAGAAGAGCATGCAACTCGTCCACACCGCCGGGCCTCCGCCGAACCAAGGGAGCACGAAGCGTCCGATCATCGGCTGCACCTGGAATAGAAGGAAGGCGCTGAGAAAAATGGTAGTGGGAAGGAGCAATTTCCGAATCTAACACACGAATGTAGGGCAGGCCCATGGCCTGTCATTCTTCTCTTACGCTACGCGGGCGGCTACGGTATGCATGCGGAGGGCGGCACGGCGACGGTTCCGTTGCCGTGCTGGAAACTTACGGACGGATTACGGGTATCTCTTGTCGAGCACGCGACTGTCGAGCGGGTGGGCGACATAGAAGTGGAATCAGGCCGCACGCCGGGACTCCCAGTAATCCTCGAAGCGACCGTTGAGATGACAACATCGCAGGGCGATGATGGCGTTGGCGCCACGGACGGTCCAGAACATG
>CAMAUG010000115.1 GCA_945861255.1 Candidatus Sulfopaludibacter sp. SbA3 | reverse complement strand
CCTGGCCCACCGCACACTCGCCGACGCCGGGGCCGCGATGGCCGCGGAGATCGAGGCCACGGACGTGGCCCTCGGGAATCTGTTAGACGCCGCGGAGAAGGAGACGGCGCCGCCGAACGAAGCGGACGATCAAAGACAGAAGAGATTCGACACATACATCAGGCAAATCCTCGATCACACCGGGAGCCAGAGCGCATCGGGCGAAGGCACTCCCCTCTTTCTATACCGGAAAACAAGCCTGGCGAAGCAGCCGGTGGAGTTCAGAACCACCTTCGACCAACTCGCCGCGCAACCCGTCGCGCGTCTTTTTGACGATTTCATCGTGGCCCATGCCAAGGACGGCAGCGTGTTGTACCAAAAGTCGCACGAAGGGCAGCGGTGGAATAACGTATCCTTCCTGAACGCCAGGAAGGACCCTCCCAAGCAGAGCAGCCTCGCCGGCTTGCTGACGGAGACGGATGAATCCGCGTTCGAAACAAAATTCCACACCTTCCAGACCGAAGTCCGCCTCCGGGCGGAGGACGTCCGGCTGGCTCGTGAAGCAGACAGCGGCAAAGCCATTGACGTCACCGTCATTGGCTTGTTCAAGAAGAGCCGTTTGACCTCGGAAGAGCTTGCCTTTCCCTTTACGTACAGTCTTCTGTTCTTTTTTTTGACGTTGGGCGCGGTTTTCGCCGTGCCGGTGGTACGAGTAGCCATGCTGCAACCTTTGCAGCGGTTGAAGCGAAGCGATGGCGTGTGGATTGCGGGCAGTGTCTTTTTCACCGGTTCGCTGCTCACGTTCGCCTTGCTGACCGTTACCTTCTACAGCGTGGGATTGGACGGCGAAGTCGATCGCCGCCTCTATCATCTGTGGGGGCTGATTGAAAAGAACGTCACCCAAGAGTTCCGCGGAAACCTGGACATCTTGGCGGCCCACCAGCAGGAACACTGCACGGGCGCCTGCAAGAATGCAGTTGAGAATGATTTGGGAGCGGCATGGGCCGGGAAAATCGATTGGGCCAAGAAGTTGCGCGAACAGCCTAAGCAGACCGACCGCCTGACTCGCCGGCTGGAACAGATTTTTTGGGCCGACCGTGAAGGACAACAGAGAGCGAAATTCACGCTCGCGCCCATCACGCCGCCTCTGGTGCCCGTTAAGGACCGGGCATTCTTCCGCGCGATTGTGGAGCACCAGGGTTGGAAGGACCTTGGCACGCCTGCCGAGCGCCAGGCGCCTTTCTATGTCGAGTCCCTGTTTTCCAGAACCAGCGGCGAAAATACCGCGGTGTTGTCCAGGCCCTTCGGTGAACACGCGCCCCCGCCGGCACCGGCTGAGGAAGATGTTCCCCTTCGTGTCGCCGTGGTCACATCCCGGCCGCTTTCCCTCTTCGGGACGTTTGTCCCTCCCGGTTTGGGCTTCGCCATCATCGGTCCTGACGGCAAGATCTTGTTCCACAGCGAAGAGACCCGCAACCTGCGTGAGAATCTGTTCGACGAGCTCATGGACGCAGCGCCTTTGCGATCCGCGATGTTCGCGCACACGCCGGTGGATTTCAAGACAACGTACAATGGCGAAGATCACTCCTTCCACGCCCAACCGGTCGCGAACTTTGCGGGCTCGGGATGGACCCTCGGCGTGTATAGCGCGACCGATGTTTTCCGCAACGCATTGGCCGCAATTACGACATTTTCTGTCTCGTTTTATGCCATCTATGCCGTTGCCATATCCGTCGTGGTAGGACTTCTTTTGTGGAGCATGGCGGAGCGCGGTGCACCGCGCTCTTGGAATCCGCTCGCGCGGCTTTGGCCGAATCACAAGAAATACGGCGGTTACGAAGGCTTCATCGCGGCATTTCTCGCCGCCCTGTTCGTGTACGCGGTATGCCTCTTCAGCCTCCCGCCCGGCTGGCTGATGCTGGCGACGTTGGTTTTGCCCGCCGCGGGAATCGCGGGCGGCCGGGCACTGAACCGGCGATGCGTCGAGGGTAAAACACAACTCAGCACATGGCTGCCGCCCGGCATCTCCAGAAGGGGACGATTCACGCTGGCGGCCGCGCTCTTCGTTCAACTGACAGCCATAATGCCCTGCACCGCGTTCTATAGAATTGCTTTCGATCAGGAAATGCGATCCCTGGACAAACGCGAACAACTGCAACTTGTCGAGCATTTTCAAAAACGGCGGCAAGCGGTGGAGTCGGCGGTCCGCAAATGGGGCATCCCCGAACACGGTCATCCGGAATTCATCGCTCACCAGATGCGCGCGGAGAGGGAGTTCGGCGTGTACTCGAGATCCAAAGACCTCGAACCTTCCAGTATCTGCGTGAACGAAGGGTCCGCCGGTCTCGAAAAATTTCAACACACGGTCGCGTCGTTCTTCGGTTTGGTTTCCGCGGAAACGCCGGATCCAGCCGATCCAGCCGACCCCCAACTCCACTGGTGTCAACCTCAGAAACATGCAGGGGCGGTCGGACTGAAGGCGGGCAACGACGTTCTGTTTTCCGAGCCGCTCGCCTTGTGGGACCTGGTTTGGAATTCGCCTCCAACTCTGGCCTGTGCCGTGGCCTGCGCTTTCGCCCTACCCCTGACGATATGGCTGCTGACGTGGTTTCTTTCCGGGCGGCTCTTCGGAGTGACCTTCGGCTCCATGGCGGGAAAAGGCCAAGGCGCGGCGGAGAGAGCCGCCGACGTGCCTCAGAGAGCCAGTGCGGCGATTCCCGCGGAGTTCTCCACGTGCACGGTGGTGTTGACCAGTGCAACGGTGGGTCACGCGATCATCGATGACGAACGCGTGACGCTATTTGAGGCTGGCGGGAAAGAGCAAGCCGAGTGGCTCAAGTCACCTGACCTGCCTCCCACTCTGAATGTGGCCATCGACCACTTCGAACGGATCGTCATCGGCGATCCAGACACGCTCGACGCCGCGGCCGGGCTCCTGGAAACCTGGAAGGAGGCGGGGAAAGTGATCGTCATCTACTCCGCCATCGATCCCCTTACACACTTTTATTTCAACATGCGCTTTCACGATGCGCCCGACGCGGCAGCCGCCCAGCGCTTGTCGCGGCTCTCCCGGGCCTTGAGGGGATTCGATAAGGAGATCCTCCCGGCGCCAGAGGCTTCGGACATCCCTGAAGAATCTGCCGCGGCGAACGAGAAAACCGGCTCGACCATCATTGCCGCGATCTGGTGGCGCCAAGACGCGTTCTACCGCGAACTGTGGGACCTCTGCTCGGCGCCGGAACGGCTCGTTTTGTTCCAATTGGCGAAAGAAGGCGTGGTGAACATCAAAAGCAAGGAGGCCTTGCGGGAATTGGAACGGAAAGGACTGATCGTCGCGGATCCCTGTCCCAAAGTGATGAAAGAATCCTTCCGCCGGTTCGTGTTGGATACCGAGACGGAAAGAGCCGTGAAAACACTGGAGCGATCCGTTAAAGGCGGATGGAAGACAAGCGGCAGCTATATCTGGCCCCTGTTGGTGATCGCGGGCCTGGTTCTGCTGATTACCCAGCAAAAGTACTTCGACACCTTGCTTCCTACGTTGGGTGCCGTGGCGGCGGAGATCGCGGCCATGTTCAAAGCGGCCGGCAGCTTCCGGGGCCTGTTAGCTTCCGCGGTGAAACAGGCGGACGCATAGATCGCACTTCGTGGAACGTGGCTTCTCCGCAAGCCGCCGTGAGGCCGAATTACAATGAAAGCATGAGCCGTTCACGCCGCGGATTTCTAGCCTCCCTCGCCGCGGCTGGCTTGGGCCGCGCTGCCGTGGAATCCGGCAAAGGACGCAGCTTCCCTTCCACGGCTGCACGTTACCTGGACCCCGCCACGGAGTTCACCATCGTGCGGCTGACCGATCCGGCGCATGCCAGCGTGCTGCCCGCCAGCGGAAATCGAGCGCTGACATCGCGCACCATGCTCTACGCCTCCAACCAGACAGGCCACTGGGAAGCCTTCCGCATGGATCTGAAGAGCCGCGAATCGCGTCAACTCACCGAGGCCGGCGCTCTGGATGTTTCCTCGCTGGCTTTCATGTTCAATGACAAGGGCCTGCCGAGCGACAAGGGGTTTTGGCACTTCGACGGCGAGCGGCTCATGGGAACCGAGTCCGGGCGGCTGCGAGGGCGTGAGCTATACCGCATTCCCGAGGGGTTTGAGAAAACGCCCGGCGTCAGCTACGGCACCGACGGCCAGCACGCCGCATTTGTCGAAAAAAAAGGCACCCGCTTCCGCCTGCGCGTCTTGAATCTGCAGCGCGGCACGGCCGCTACCGTCGTGGAATCGCCCGAGGAAATTCGTAGTGTCCGCGTCCGGCCCAAGCACTCGTCTTTGTTTTACCGTGTGGGTTTGGCGCCATACTCGATCCAGTTCGACGGCCAGCAGGCGACGATTCTGAGAATGCCGGCGGAGGGAACCGGGGCCGTGGAGTGGACGTCAGACGGCGATTCTCTCTTGTACCTCACTCAGCCCTCCGCGCAGACCACTACGGCATCGGGTAGTGCGCGGCGAAGCGTGGCATTGCGTTCCTTACGTGCCGGCACGGGCGAAGATGCGCTGATCGCCGATGCGCCGCAGTTCGTGCATTTTTCGGCAAACGCCGATGCCAGCGTCTTCGCCGGGGCCAGCGTCAGCAAGGCTTCGCCTTACGTGATGCTGCTCACACGCGTGGCTCGCCGCGAGCTCGCGCTGGCCGAACACAGGGCCACCGATGCCAGTATTGTCACGCCTCTGTTTGGACCGAACAGTCAGTTCGTGGTTTTCGGGAGCGACCGCCACGGTCAACCCGCGATTTACTGGATTTCAGTGGATCGCTTTGTTTCCGGCACGGAGGATAGTTGATGCGCTACTTGGCTTTCGCGCTGCTGGCGGCGATGCTTGGGATCGCCGCCCCGCCCACGCCTCCACCAGCCTGCAAAAGCCGCTGCGAATCCGACTACCGCTTGTGCCAGAAGCGGGCGGCCAACGCCGAAGGACGGAAGACCTGTAAGGCCATGCGGAAATCGTGCGACCGCGGCTGCACTCCAAAGTGAAGGCACACGGGTTCCGCGAATGTCTGGCGCGGCAATGCCGGCGGGACGCATTGGGCGCGCGGCGGCGGCTACTGAATACGGCGCCGGTCGCGGCGCAAGATCGCGGGCACCTCAAGATCGTCGAACAGCGGTTCTGAAGGAGGTATGGCAGGCCCGGCCGAGGCCATGGCCGCCATCGTCATGGGCGGTTCTTCCTCTTGCATTTCCTCCAGCGGTGCTTCATCCTCCACGCCGGACTCCTGCCCGGCGAAGGACAAGGCTGCGGCGGCGGATTGGCTTCGCCGCTGGGATTTCGGCAGGTTTTCGCGGACGAAACCGGTGGCGATCACCGTCACTTTTACTTCGCCGCCCATCGATTCGTCCAACACGACGCCGAACGTGATCTGCACGTCGTCGTTGGCGCAGGCCTCACGAATCAGACTGCACGCTTCATCGACTTCGTGCAGGCCTAGCTGGCTGGAGGCCGTAATGTTGACCAGCGCGCCGCGCGCGCCGCGCACTCCGCCGGATTCCATCAGCGCCGAATGAACGGCCTGCTTCGCGGCGGCCACGCACGCTCTTTCGCCGCCGGCCGTAGCCGTCCCCATCATCGCGTATCCGGCGCCCGCCATGAGCGCGCGCACGTCGGAGAAATCGCGGTTGATCAGGCCGGGCGTCGTGATGATGTCACTGATGCCCTGCACCGCCTGCCGCAACACCTCATCGGCCACTCGAAACGCCTCGAAGAAGCTGGTTCCTTGGGGCACCAGAGTGAGCAGTTGATCGTTAGGAATGGCAATGACCGCGTCGGCCACCGCGGCGAGCTCGGCCAAGCCCTGCTCGGCCTGCTGGCGGCGCTGGGGGCCTTCAAACCCGAAAGGCTTAGTCACCACCGCGACGGTGAGCGCTCCGAGCTCGCGAGCGAGCGACGCCACTACGGGAGCCGCACCCGTGCCGGTGCCTCCGCCCATTCCCGCCGCGACAAAGATCATGTCCGCGCCTTCCAGCAGGTCGATGATCCGCTCGGTGTCCTCCAGGGCGGCTTGGCGGCCGATGGCCGGGTCGGAGCCGGCGCCCAGGCCGTGCGTGATCTTAGAACCGATCGCCAGCTTGTGCGGCGCGGGCGATGCGGCCAGGGACTGCACGTCTGTGTTCAGCACCGCGAATTCCACACCCACGATGCCTTCGTGCAGCATGCGCGCCACGGCGTTCGAACCGCCTCCACCCACGCCCAGGACACGGATGCGGGTCCGCGGCGTGGGTTCGTCTTCAATCATGAATTTCAATGTGTCTAGCGCCATGACCGTTTACGCTCCTATTTCAATATCATTTCAATACCAATCCCATCAGGCCGCGCACTTCCCGCCGGGGAGGCTCATGCAGCTTCAATTTCGCCGAATACATCGCCAGGCCCGCCGCGGTGGTCCACTCGGGAGTCTGCAGCGCATCGGGCCAGCCACCGATATCTTCCTCGGATGCAAATCCATTTCCGGCCGGACAGTTCAGCACCATCTCGGCGACGTCGCACATTCCGTTGAGCAACGCTCCGCCTCCCGTCAGCACGATGCCTTCGCGCAGGGAATGCTCCATGCCCACGCGCTCCAGCTCCGTGCGCACATATTCGAACAGCTCTTCGGCGCGGGCTTCCAGAATTTCGTTCAGTTGGCTCCGGCGAGCCTCCCGTGAAGGCTCACCTTCCGGAGATGGCACTTCGATGAGACTGGAATCGGCGGTCAACCCCAACAACGCGCACCCGTACTCCTGTTTCAAACATTCCGCGTCTTCATGGGTCACCTTGAAGATGGCCGCGATGTCGCGCGTCATGTGGCTGGCCGCGACGGGAAGGCTTGCCGCCAGCACCAGCGCATCGCCCCCGTACACGGCCATATTGGTGGAATGGAGCCCGAAATCCACCACCGCCACGCCTTCCGTCCGTTGCTCCGGCCGCAGGCACGCGTATGCCGCCGCGATTGGCTCAAACACGGTTTCTTCCACGGCCAGGTGCGCCAGGTGCGCCGCAGCCACCAGCGCCTGGTGCTCATGCTGCGACGCGGTCACGATATGAACGTTCGCTTCCAGCCGTGTGCAGACGTTTTTCACGGGCCTGCGGAAACCCGAGCGGCCGTCCAAGGTGAAGTCCTGCGGCAACGCGTGCAGCAGCATGCGTCCCCGTTCCAGGCGAACCTCGGTGGCGTTTTCCACCGCGTACGCCAGATCGTCGGCGGAGATTTCGTGAGGCCGGCCGAATTCGTATAGCCCGCGGCTCTGCGCGCCGCGAATCTCGGCACCCCCGATACCCAGCGTGACGGATTCCACCTGCACGCGCGCGCCGCGCTGGGCATCGGTAACCGCGGCGCGAATCGATTCCGCCAATGCCGCCGGATCCGTCACGCGCGCTTTGGACCAGCCGGCCGCCGGCGCAAGCCCGTGGCCAAGGTACCGCAACCCACCTTCTTCGAGCGAGCAGATGACGCAACGCGTGCGCGCGCTGCCCGCGTCCACTCCCACCGCCAGTTGGGCGCCCGGCGTCATTCGTCCACCACCGTAATGCGATCCTCCAGCCGCAGGTCGAGCGTCGCCGCGTCCGGCAGCCTTTCCTTGATTTCCTGGTAGTGCGCCGTAAAGTTCCGGTAGCGCATGCCGAAGTTTTGATCCCCCAGATGCAGTCTGACGATGCGTCCTTCGTGCGGCTGGGACACCTTGAGGTTCGCGGCGTCGGAAACGTCTACTTCGGAAATCTGGTCCGCCGACGTGCCCAATTCGCTCAGCATGCGCAGCATGCGCCGTACCCGGTCGCGTCGCTCCGGCGCGGGATCGGACGGGCGCACACCCCGCAGAACCGGCAAGTGGAAACGGTCGACCGGCGGCGGCAGGATGACACCGTCTTCGTCGATCAGGCCAAAGCGCGAAGCCGTCAGCGTCAGGAAAGCCGCGGGCTTGCGTTCGGTGATGCGCACCAGCACTGTGTTCGGCCATACCCGAGCGATGGAAGCATCCTTCACCCAGTCGAGCGTGCGTAGCGTGGCCGCGCGGTCTTCGAGAGGCAGACTATAGACACTGCGGCCCACGTCACCTTGAAACACTTGTTGCATGGCGCGCCGGGACGCATGCCGGCCGCCTTGGAAACGCAGCATAGCGTCTCCGGCGGCTTCGATTTCCGGCAGCGCAAATCGCGGATCGCGAATCAGAAATTGTTCCGTGCGATGGAATCCATACAACCCCGCCACCAGCACCACCGCGCAGATCATTACGCGCACCGCGATTCTCAAGCGCGCGGGTTGAGCCCGCGGCGTCCGGTTCGCACGGACTCGTGGGCGCGGAGCGGATTCGTCCGGCTCCATGCCTGGCAACATCTCCATTCCTTCTCCCATCCGTTTGGGCATGCTAGGCCGCGCTCCTGAGCTTCGCCAGAATCTGTTCACCCGCCGCTGAGACGCTGCCCGCGCCTAGCGTGACGATGGCGTCCCCCGCGGCCGCGGCGCTAATGACGGAAACAATTCCGCTGTCCATCGCGCCGGCATAGCGCGCGCCGCGATGCCCGAATGCCTGCATCTTCGACGCAAGCGCGGCGGAGTTCACGCCCTCGATGGGCGCCTCCGACGCTGCATAGATATCCGTGATGTGAACGGTGTCGGCCTGATGAAACGCCCGCGCGAAGTCATCCATCAGCGCTTGTGTTCGTGTGTAACGGTGGGGTTGGAACAACACGTGAACACCCCGAAAGCGGCACGCCCGCGCGGAAGCAAGCGTGGCGCGGATTTCCGTGGGATGGTGGCCATAATCGTCGATCACCGTGACGCCGCGCTCGCTGCCTTTGACCTGAAAGCGGCGGTCCACTCCGTTAAAGCGCTCCAGAGCCTCGCGGATTTTCTCGACGGGAATCTCCAGCTCCAACCCAATGGCCACGGCCGCGGTGGCGTTCAGCACGTTGTGCGCGCCAGGAACGTGCAGGCGGAAACAACCTAGATCGCGGCCCCGCGCCTGGAGGTGAAATTCGCTCTCCATATGGCCGGCCGACGAATGCGTGATCCGCACGTCCGCCTGGGGGCTCTCCCCGTAAGTGATCACGCGCCTGTTTACAGACGGCAGAATCCGCTGCACGTTTTCGTCGTCCAGGCACACAATCGCCGCACCATAAAAAGGAAGTTTTCCAATGAATTCCGCGAAGGCCGCCCGAATATCTTCTATGCCCGCGTAGTGGTCCAGATGCTCGCGGTCGATGTTCGTCACCACGGCTAGAATCGGGGACAGCTTTAGGAACGATCCATCGCTCTCGTCACTTTCCACCACCAGATACTCGCTCTTGCCCATGCGCGCATTGGAGCCGTTGATGCCGGTGCGTCCCCCCACCAGCATGGTGGGATCCAGGCCGGCGTCGATCAGCAACGCGGACACCATCGCGGTGGTGGTGGTCTTGCCGTGGCTGCCCGCAATGGCGATGCCGAATTTCTGGCGCATCAGCTCAGCCAGCAGCTCGCCGCGCGCGATCACCGGCAGTTTGCGACGCCGCGCCTCCAGCATTTCCGCATTGTCCGGATCGACCGCGGAACTGTAAACCACCGCGGTTGCGTTCCCCAGGTTTTCGGCGCCGTGCCCCTCAAACACACGCGCGCCGCGCGCCGCCAGCCGCTCCGTGATGGCCGACGATTTTAGATCGGACCCACTCACCGGATATCCCATGTCCATCAGGATTTCGGCCAAACTGCTCATGCCGATACCGCCGATGCCGATGAAGTGAATAGGTTGGCGCTTAAAAAACATTTTAACTATGTATTGTTTCGGCTTTCGGAGCGTCTGTCAACTGCCAATTTTTCAAGAACATCCGCGGCGCGGCGGGCGGCGCCTGGGCGCGCCAGGGAGTGCGCGGCGGCGGCCATTGCCTCCAGGGTTCCGGGCTCCAGGGTCAAGCGCGTGATTTCCTGCACCAGGCGCTCCCCGGTCATGTCCCGGTCCAGCACCACGCAGGCGGCGCCCGCTCTCTGGAGAGCTTGAGCGTTCTTCAACTGGTGATCGTCGCTCGCGCCTGGTAGCGGCACCAGTATAGAGGCCCTGCCCGCGGCGGCTAACTCGCTTACGGCTCCCGCTCCGGCGCGGCTGACGACGACGTCCGCCTCGGCAAAGGCACGCGGCATTTCGGAGAGAAATGCCGTGACTTCGCCCTCCACGGCGCCTGCTTTCGAGACATCCTGGAACTTGGCGGCAAGCTCGTCAAACATGAGCGCCCCCGTCTGGTGGATCAAGCGCACGGCGCCCTTCTTCCACAGCGCCCAGCTCTGCTCGACCGCGCGGTTGAGCGTGCGCGAACCCTGGCTTCCGCCCGTAATCAACACGGTGATCGGCGAACCGCGCGGCTTGCGGGGAACCGCGAAGAACTCGTCGCGAATAGGCAAACCCGTGAGTTCCGTGCGGCCCTTCGGAAAGTGTCCACTGGTTTCCGGAAAAGCGATCAACGCGCGCGCGGCGAAGCGCGCCAGATGGCGATGCGTGAATCCAGGCACGGCATTCGGCTCCATCATCACCACGGGCACGCGCTTCCACAAAGCCGCCAGTAACACGGGCCCGGCGACGTAACCGCCCATCGAAAACACTGCCCCGGGTTTCTCGCGGTCCAGAATGCGGGCGGCGTG
>CAMAUG010000114.1 GCA_945861255.1 Candidatus Sulfopaludibacter sp. SbA3 | reverse complement strand
CCCTCTACCAAATCCTACAGGTTCTCAGCGTCACCTTGTTCGAGCAAACGCCCATTCTACGGGCCTTTGACGACACTTACTCCCAGGAAAAATCAGACCTATTTTCTAACCAGTTGAGCCTGCTCGACTTATAGCCGGACACTACTGTTAATAAGTACTCTTACGTCCGCAACAACCCGCTCCGTTACACAGATCCGAACGGACATTGTTTCTGGGATGCTTGCGTGGCTGAGGGGTACGGCGTCTACGTGGCCGGAGCCGCCGTTGTTGGTACAGCAGTTTACCTTTCGACACCGCAGGGCCAGGAAGCAACCCGGTCATTCATTCAGGGTGGATTGACGCTAATCAACAAGGGCGTGGATGCCATAAGCTCTCTGCTTCCTGGAACGTCTACGCAACCTCAACAGGCCACGGGCACGCCACCGAGCACCACCAGCGCTCCAACGAATGTCTCTGATCCGATCGAATCAAGAGGTTTTTCACCAGGGGTGAAAGCCGATACTGATGCGAAGGCTGGCGGCAAGTGCGAGTACTGTGGAGCAGTCGTGGTGCCAGGTCAGAAATCGCAGCCGGGTGTGGCGCCGCCGCCGAATCAGCGGCAAACGGATCACTACGAGCCACGAGCAAAGGGAGGGTCGAACAGCGCGGATAACGCTGTGAACTCGTGCAGGTCTTGCGATGGCCAAAAAACTGATGCTAGACCGCAGGGGACGAAATGGGAGCTTCCGCGAATGAGGCCCAAGAAACCAGACGAGACTCAGTGATCCACGATAGGGCTTCTATGAGTTCAGGACATCTAACAACGCCGGACAGTTTCCAAACGGTTCATTGTGAGAGACACGGGGACCGACGTAAAGCATATGTCTGTGATCATCTGCTGCACGGCGAGAAGCAGGGATTCTTTAGCTCCACCGATGATCCAACCAACCCGTATCCCGACGCCTGGTGCTCTGCCTGCGAACGGATCAGAGCGGCGTATGGAGGCGAGTGGAACGAGAAGAGTGAGGCGCTTATCACTGTCAGGTTGGTCTGCGGTGATTGCTACGAAGAAATAAATGCCAGAAACGTCTTGGGAACTGAAACGCCTGAGCGAGTTCAATAAAAGCTATCTCGCCAGCGCCCGTTGGAGAAACTCGGGGACGGAGGAGACGTTCCCCGCGGAAAACCGGACTTACCATTCTCAGATTGTTGGCGGCTATCCATAGGCCGCGCTGCGATGGCGGACGCCGAAGATGCGGATGGCGTCCTCGTGAGGAGTGAACAAGACGCGGTAGTCGCCGAGGCGCAGGCGGAAGGAGCCGGCCATGTCGCCGTGGAGGGGTTCGACGTTGCCGCCGCCGGTGCGGGCGTAGTGGAGGATGCCGTCGAACAGGCGCAAGGCAGTGGGACGGTCCAGGCGGCGAACGTCGGCCTTGGCTTCGTCGAGCCATTCGATGCGATACGGCGGCATTACTTGTTCAGCGGGAAGTCTTCCGGCTTCAGCCCGAACTCGGCGAGGACCTCTTCCATGGGAATGCCCTTGCCACCGCGCTGAGCGAACCAGGCCTGTCCTTCGTGAAAGCGGCGGCGGTCTTCCTCGCTTACTGGTTCTGAGGTGACTGGTCCGTCCTCGTCGTGGATCATGACTTCGAGCAACTGAACGACCGCGGCGAGCTTGCTGGGGCCAAGATGGCCGAGCAGTTCATGCGCTTTGGCTTCGAGCGTGTTAACGGCCATGGCGTTCTCCTTGCGCGCCGTTCCTGCGGACCGGACCGGCGGCGGCTAAAGAATTAATCAGGCGGATGACGGCCTTCTGATCGCGCTCGGGCAAGGTCGAGATCATCTGAAATCTCTTCCAGGGGCGGCGGGCCTCGGAATCCTCTTCGGCCGCCGCGGTCTTAGACGGCTTCAGGCCCAGCAACTCATCGGTGGTGACTTTGAGCGCCTTGGCCAGGCTGACGACAGCGGGCGCTGGCGGAAATCCCGCTTCCGTCTCGTAGTAAGAGACGGCGCGCTGGGTGGTGGCGGCGGCCTCGGCCAGTTGGACCTGCGTCAAGCCCCTGGCTTTGCGGATGTTCTGAAGGCGTTCGCCAAAGCTGGTTTCGCCGTATTTTGTTCTAGGCATCGCATCCGCGATTGTAAAAGCCATTTTCGAGATCCTTTCCGCCCTGCGTTGACAGGGCTTCCGTATTACGGATACTCTCAGAGACGGTACGGCAAGGTCAAGCGGGTTCCTGAAAACGATCAGCAGAATATGGAATTTGCGATAGCCGCCGATGCCTCGCATCGAGCGCGCTACAATGAAATTACCTACCGACAGATCCTCCAAGGCCTGCGGGGCCGGAGCTTCATCCGATGTTCGATAACCTCAGCGATAAACTCCAGCGCGTTTTCAAAAGTCTGCGTGGTGAAGGCAAGCTCACGCCGGAGAACATGGAAGCCGCGTTGCGCGAGATTCGCGTTGCGCTGCTTGAAGCCGACGTGCATTTCCGCGTGGTCAAGCAGTTCATCGAAGCGGTCAAGGAAAAAGCCATGGGCCAGGAAGTGCTCACCGCGCTTTCGCCCACCCAGCAGGTGATCAAGATCGTCCGCGATGAAATGGTCAAGATGCTGGGCACCCATCAGGCCAAGCTGCGCATGGCCAACGATCCGCCCACCGTCATCATGATCGTCGGCCTGCAAGGCTCCGGTAAGACCACCTCCACCGGCAAGCTGGCGCGCTATCTTTCGAAGAACGGGAACTCGCCGATGATGGTTTCCGTCGACGTGTACCGCCCCGCCGCGCGCAAGCAACTCAGCGTGCTGGCGCGGGATCTGAAGCTCCCCGTCTATGAAGGGGCGCCGGAGGAAACCAAGCCGCTCGAGCTCGCGCGCGGAGCCCGCAAGGAAACCGTGCAGACCGGCCGCGACATCTTATTGGTGGATACCGCAGGCAGGCTGCACATTGACGAAGATCTGATGACGGAATTGTCTCAGCTCAAGGACCTGCTGAACCCCACCGAAATTCTGTTCGTCGCGGATGCCATGACCGGACAGGACGCCGTGAAATCCGCCGACGAATTCCACAAGCGATTGGGCATCACCGGGACGATTCTCACCAAGATGGATGGCGATGCCCGCGGCGGCGCGGCGCTGTCCATCCGTTCCGTCACAGGGCAGCCGCTCAAGTTCGTCGGCATCGGCGAAAAATCGGACGCGCTGGAACCGTTTCATCCGGACCGCGTGGCGCAGCGTATTCTCGGCATGGGCGATATGCTCAGCCTGATCGAAAAAGTGGAAGAGACCATCGATCAGAAACAAGCCGAGGAGATGCAGCGCAAGCTGCTCGATGACGACTTCACCCTCGCGGACTTCCGCGATCAGATGAAGCAGTTGCGCAAGCTTGGTCCGCTGGAATCGATTTTGGGGATGATGCCGCAGGTGGGCGTGCTGAAGGACATGAAGAACGCGAAGATCGACGAAGGCGAGATCACTCGCCTGGTGGCGATTGTCGATTCCATGACGCCCAAAGAGCGCGCCAATCACATGGTGATCAACGGCCAGCGGCGCAAGCGCATCGCCAAGGGCAGCGGAGCCAGCGTCCAAGAAGTGAACACGCTGCTGAAGCAGTACACGCAAATGCGCAAGATGATGAAGAGCTTCTCAGGCGGCGGCGGGTTCCTGGGTAAACGGCTCGGGAAATTGAAGTTACCCACCGGCATGGGGTTCGGCTAAACTGCCCCGGAGCGCCCCGCAACTTCACGCCGCGAGCGCCAATTTGCTCTCCGCCTCCAAATCTTGGAGAATAGTACAGATACATGAAAACCAGGAGTTACGGATGCTGATGATTCGTTTAGCACGGTTCGGCGCCAAGAAAAAGCCGACCTACCGCGTGGTGGTGATCGATAAAGAACGCGCTCGCGACAGCCGCGCCGTGGAGGTGGTCGGAATTTACAACCCCATCACCCAGCCCGCGGCCGTCCGGCTGAACCATGAGCGCATCGCGCATTGGATGAGGAACGGCGCGCAGCCTTCCGATACCGTCGCGCGCCTGCTGAGAACTAACCCGGCCACGGCTGCCTGACGCGGGGCGTCGCGATTCGGGCCGAGTGCTAGAATCGTTCCAGGCGAGGAGGGTGTAACGGGTGAAAGAACTAGTCACGAAAATGGCGGAGGCGCTGGTGGATAGCCCCGCCGAAATCACGGTGCACGAAGTCCAGGGCGAGCAAGTCACCGTTTTTGAGTTACGTGTGGCTCCTAGCGACTTGGGCAAGATTATCGGGAAGCAGGGCCGTAACGCGCGGTCCATGCGGACGATTTTAGGCGCGGCAGGCATGAAACTAAACCGGCGCTTTACGCTGGAGATTTTGGAGTAGCGCGCGCCGCGTGGAAATTCAGTGGATCGCGATCGGACGGTTGTTTCGCACGCGGGGTCTGCGCGGCGAACTGACCGGCGAGTTGGATAGCCGCGTGCCCGGCCGGGAGACCGCGTTGCGGGAAGTCACGCTGGAAAAGGAAGGCCGCCGGCAGGTATTTCGCGTGGAAGAAGTGTGGCGCCATTTGGGCCGCCCTGTGTTCAAGTTCGAAGGCATCGATTCGATTAACGAAGCCGAGCCGTGGGAAAACTCCGCGATTCTGGCGCCGGAGTCTGAAGTGGTGCCGCCCGGCGAGGGTGAGTATTCGCACGCTGCGCTGGTGGGCTCTCAAGTGGTGGCGCTCGGAACCGGCGTCGCCATCGGAGTGGTGCGGGGAGTTGAGGAATATGGTGGCCCGCCGCTATTGAAGGTGGAAACAGCGGACGGCCGCGAGATTCTGATCCCGTTCGCGCGCGAGATTTGTAGGTCGATTGACGCGGCAGCGAAAATCATTGGCGTGGAGTTGCCGGACGGCTTGTTGGAGCTACAGTGAAGTTTCACATCGTGACGATTTTCCCGGAGTTTTTCCGGGGACCTTTCGAGCACGGCGTGGTTCAAAAGGCGTGTGAAGCCGGACGGATTGAAATCCACGTGCACGATCTAAGGACGTGGACCCATGATCGGCACCGCACGGTGGACGATCGGCCTTTTGGTGGCGCTGAAGGCATGCTGATGAAGGCGGGGCCGATTTTCGAGGCGGTGGAAGCGATTTGGCCGGAGCGCGGCCCCGGTAAGAGGCCTGAGCCGGATGCCGGCAAGAGAATCGCATTGCTGTCGGCGCAGGGGCGCAAGTACGATCAGCGCTTGGCGCGCCAGTACAGCGGGCTGGACGAGTTGCTGTTGATCTGTGGGCGCTACGAAGGCGTGGATGAACGGGTGGCCGAACACTTGTCCGACGACGAGATTTCGATCGGCGACTATGTGCTGAGCGGCGGTGAACTGGCTGCGGCCGTGGTGGTGGATTCGGTGGCGCGGTTGGTGGAGGGCGTTCTGGGAAACCAGACGTCGGTGGTCGACGAGTCCTTCGGCGAAGCAGGTTTGTTGGATTGGCCGCAGTATACGCGGCCCGCGGAATTTCGCGGTTGGAAGGCGCCGGATGTGCTGCTGGGAGGAAATCACGAAGAGATCCTCAAGTGGCGCCGGAACGCCGCCCGCGAGAAGACCGCCCGGCTCCGGCCGGATTTGTTGACCGGGTAACAGTACTCACGAATATCGGAAAGTGGAGAGAACGATTATGCAGAACGCAATGCTGGCCAAGATCCTGAACAAGAACAAACGCGCGGACCTTCCCGTGTTCCGCCCCGGCGACACCGTTCGCGTGCACGTCAAGATCAAGGAAGGCGAAAAGGAACGTCTGCAGGTGTTCGAAGGCACCGTCCTGGCCAAGCACAACACCGGCATGGGCGAGACCATCACGGTCCGCAAGATGAGCTTCGGCCATGGCGTCGAGCGTATTTTCCCGCTGCAGGCTCCCGTCGTGGATCACATTGACGTAGTCCGCACGGGCCGCGTGCGGCGCGCAAAGCTGTACTACCTGCGTGCACTGAAGGGCAAGGCCGCACGCCTGCGTGAACGGGTCTAGTCCTTCGATCGCGCCGCGCTCCCTAACGCCACGCCATACGAGTGATGCCGACCAGCCGCTATGAGCGCGCCGCCCGCAACGCCGGTTACCGCAGCATCGCGGGACTGGATGAGGCTGGGCGTGGCGCGTTGTTCGGGCCTGTGTTCGCGGCAGCCGTGGTGCTGGATCCGGCGCGCCCCATTCGCGGCTTGGACGACAGTAAGCTTCTGGACCCTGGGCGCCGGGAAGTTCTGGCCGCGCGGATAAAGGAACGCGCATTGGCATGGGCGGTGGCGGCGGCCGATGCGTTCGAAATCGACCAGATCAATATCCTGGAAGCCTCGCGCCTGGCAATGCAGCGCGCGGTCCAGCGCTTACCCACCGCCTGCGACTACCTGCTGATTGACGCCATCCGCGTGAACCTCGCTTTGCCTCAACAACCGCTCATTCACGGCGACGCGCGCTGTTTTTCCATCGCCGCCGCTTCCATCCTGGCGAAGGTGGCGCGCGACGCGGCGCTGGAACGCTGGCACCACGTATTTCCGGAATACGGCTTGGCGTCCAACAAAGGCTACGCAACGCCCGATCATCGCGAAGCGCTGGCGGCGCTGGGTCCAACCAATATCCACCGGTTCAGCTTCAGCCCGGTGCGCGACGCATGCCGGTGGCGTACCTGGACCGGCTATCCCGTCCATCGGACCCACCCTCAACAAGGCGAACTATTCGCATGCCCTTGACTCCCGGCAATTCGGAGGACCACATGGGCGCTGAACCCGCGCGCGGGGAATCCACTACCCCACCGCCGGCCGGTTACCGCGCCGCCCCGCCGCCCCGGCGGCTGCGCTGGCCCTACAGAGCCGTTTGGGTGGTGCTGTTCGCCGTTCTGTCCTTCGAGATCGGTCTGTTCTTAGCCGTATTTCCTTGGATGGACTACTGGACCCTCAATCACCTGTCTGGTTACGTTCCGGCGCTCGAAGACTACTGGGACGATCCTTTCTTCAAAGGCGCTGTCACGGTGCTGGGCTGTGTGAACCTGTATATTGCCGCAGCTCAGATTATTTCCTTAATACGCCGGCGCAACCCCTCCTAACATCAATATTTTCATTCTGTTACCGGATGAAATTATCCCCCGCTCCTCATCTGTCTCGAGTATCTCATAGGACAAATCCTAGTCATTAGTACCAACCACCTAGCGATACGATAAGGTGTTCATCGTAGTTCGCTGCCCCGGGAAGTACCGGAGGCGGGCCTCATTTGTATCAGGACGGTGCGATCATGGAACGGCTTGCGAATCGTTATCCTATAGTCTGGAAAGGCCTGGTCTTGGCCGGCCTCTTCGGATCTGGCGTCTTCAGCGTAGTTCACCACGGGCCAGTCCGGCCTCCGGGTGGCGGAACCAACATCGTCGCACACGGCCCAGTCCGGCCTCCGGGTGGCGGAACCAACATCGTCGCGCACGGCCCCGTCCGGCCTCCGGGTGGCGGAACCAACATCGTCGCGCACGGGCCAGTCCGGCCTCCGGGTGGCGGAACCAACATCGTCGCACACGGCCCCGTCCGGCCTCCGGGCGGCGGAACCAACATCGTCGCGTAACGTCCGCGCCAAGCTATTCGGCTTCCTACCTTCCGGACATAGGCCTCGATTCCGCGAATCGCTTTTCGAGCCGGTGTAAATGGAAATCTTCTTCAGCGCACTTGAGGTGTTGGGGCTGAGCCTGCAGTTAGTTTTGGTTTTCCTTTTGGGTGGTTTTTTCCGGCAGTATTCCCTCCTGTTGATCTACTCACTGGCGCAATTAGTGTCGGCTGGCGCGGAAGTTTTTGTTTCTCACCAATACGGCCGGGATGCTCAGATTTTCAGCATGGTTTATTGGACCGACGAAGTGATGCTGGACTTTCTGCGCTTTTCGCTTGTGATCGCACTGGCGTATCGGGCTTCGACGGGAAACACGGCTCCAGGCGTGAAGAAGGTGCTGATTGCGGTCGTACTTACCGCGCTGGTGCTTCCCTTTGCGCTTCCCGGTGGGGTGTTATTCGGCACGCGCTGGTTTAACCGCACCAGTCAGATGCTGAATTTCGGTGGAGCCATCATGAATCTCGTATTGTGGACCATTTTCCTGGGGAGCAAGCGGCGTGATCCGCAGCTGCTACTGGTAAGCGTGGGCGTTGGCGTCTCGGTTACCGGCGCGGCCATCGCGTGGGGCGTGCGCCAGTTGGTTCGTCCGGAAGTGTTGTGGGCGCCCAACCTGTTTCTTATTCTCACCGACTTGTCCGGCGTGCTGATCTGGTGCTGGGCGTTCCGGCCCGGCACCCAAGTGAAGCGGCAGGACGAGAGCGGCGTGCCTAGCCGGGCCTGAGTGCGCCAAGGGCTGCAGGCCGGGGAGGGCGGCATGAGCGAAGGCCGCCCCGCGTCACTCAGTGCCGCAGGCCCTTTTCCTCTTGAGCCTTGCGGATCTTGCAGGCCAGACAGAGATGCTGACCGCCTTCCGTGGAGGCCAGCTTTGACATCTTCGGGATCACCTGCCCGCAGGAATCGCAATAGCGGTCGCCCTCTTTTTCCATAGTCCCGCGCAGTAGTCTTTGGCAGTGGTTTTAAGCGATGAGCGTTTCCCGCGCCTGGCGATCCGGGTCATTCTTCACTTCGCAGCGATTGTCGAAAAACATCGTGGCGCCGTTGCCGGGCTGGTACACGGGCCAGAATGGCAGATCCTTGTGGTTGGGGTTGCCTTTACGGGCGAACTGCAGGAACGCCTCGCTGATTCTGGCGCCCAATTCGCGGGCTTCAGGCGTGCCGCCGGTCATGGCCGCGCAGCGGTCTGTATTGTCGAACACGAACGGGAGATCCGCGCAGTGGAAAGCGCCCGGGCGGCCGTCAAGCACGGGCGTCTGCCAGTGAAACTGATACAGATAGGCGGACCCTGCATTCTGCGCGGCCTTGCGCCCGGCCTGCACCACGGCCTGGTAGCGCACGGCGCCCGTGGAAATATAAGAAACCAGGTCGCACGCCTTGGCATGGGGGTGCACGCCCCGGTAGGCCGCGATGATCGCTGCGCTCTTCGTTCCGTAATCGGCGGCGACCTGCGTTTCCATCTCCTGATCGCTCATCGAGAACCAATCGGGACGGCTGATGCCATTCGTGAATTCGTTGGAGCAGTGTCCGATCAAAAGCGGAACATTGGCTGAAATTGCGGGCGCAGCCGGATCGAACGGGTGATGCGGCAGCACTTTGCCATCGACGGTGGCTCCAAACCCAAAGCTGTCGCGGATGCCGGCGATGCGAAGCCCACCGGGCCGCGGCGGAGTGATTCTCCTCTGCGGCGACGTCGCGGCCGCCAACAGACGCGCGTACGGCACGCCGGTCAACTGATCAGGCCCACTAACCTCAAGTTCGGCCAGTACGCCCGCCGCGACCTCTGCCGCATACTCCGCCGTAATGGCGCGCACATTGGATCCGCTCAGCACCGCGGCCTTGTGGAACAGACCCTTTGCCGCAGGCATCGCCATTAGTGCGCTCACCTTTGCACCGCCGCCGGACTGTCCGAAAATCATGACGTTTCCGGGGTCGCCTCCGAAATTGGCGACGTTGTCCCGCACCCATTCGAGCGAGGCGACAATGTCGAGCATCCCTACGTTGGCCGATTCCGCGTACCGCTGGCCGTAGGCCGCCAGATTGAGATAGCCGAGTACGTTGAGGCGGTGATTGATGCTCACCACAACGGCGTCTCCGCGGCGGCTCAAATTCTCGCCGTCGTAGGACTTCAATTCCTGACCGGAGCCGGCGGTGAATCCGCCCCCGTGTATCCAGAACAGCACGGGGCGCTTGCGGTTGTCCTTTAGTCCGGGCGTCCAAATGTTGACGCGCAGGCAGTCTTCGCCGGGTTGCCCGTCGTCCCACTCGAACATGAACGCGTTTTCGTCTCTATCCCAGCCAGCGCGCGGACTTTGCGGACAGACCCTGCCGTACGTGAGGGAGCTCCGTACGCCCGTCCAAGCCTTGGCTTTGGTGGGAGGCAGAAAGCGGGCCTCGCCGCCCGTGTCTCCCGCATAGGGGATGCCCTTGAACGTGAAAATACCGTTGCGGTTGGCGCCGCGGACCTTGCCGGCCGTGGTCTCCGCGACGGCGCTGGAATCGGATACCGTCAGGATGGCTTTTCGGGAAGCGGCGTTGCCCGAAATCCCGGCCGCCTGCGCGGGGATGGAAAGGGCAACGCCGGATGCGGCAAGCGCCGCCGCGCCCGTCAGAATCTCACGCCGTCCAACACCGGTTTTCGTGTTCTGGGTCATACTTGTGTCTCCTGATTCTATAATCTATCACGGCTGGGGGACAGTCCCTATCGGTAAAGACGGTGACGGCAAAAAGCCCCGAACTCTCGCTCGGGGCTTTCTGAATTTAATTGGGCAACTTCCTACTCTCCCACACACTCGCGCGTGCAGTACCATCGGGGCTGAAGGGCTTAACTTCCGTGTTCGGGATGGGAACGGGTGGAACCCCCTCGCTATAATCACCCAAAATCGTATTGAATCAAGGAGCCCTCTGAAAGGACGCTCCTTGAAATTGAACATTGACGGGCTTGCCACTATCTCTTGAATTGCGCACAACGCCTTACGGCCGTGCGCTCGTTCGAATCGTGCGCTACAAAGTTGCTTGACGCATTCTACTCTGCATCCACAGTAAAATTTTATG
>CAMAUG010000113.1 GCA_945861255.1 Candidatus Sulfopaludibacter sp. SbA3 | reverse complement strand
GATGCAAAAGGCCGCAGTCAAGAAGGCGCGGGAACTCGGTTTTGATTTGACGAAAGGGCGACTCTCATTGGAAGAAACGCTCATTAACTTGGCTCATAACCGAGACGTCCTCATTGACGCGGCTGAAAAGGGGAAGCTGACGCAGTTGCCCCTTAAGCTTCAATACTCGCTCTTTGGTCAGACTCAAAAGATCGCGGAAACTCTGGGGTCACTCGTAAACGGTACCGATGCCGTTCAGAACCTTGAGGAAGTCGTGGACGAGTTGACCGCGACAATCTGGCAATACAATCTTCATAATCTTTCAGAACAAGTTCTCGGGTTCCAGGAGAAGATGAACCAGCTAAAGAATCAAGAGGTGCTGATTCGGCAAGTTCATCGAGAAGCTGAAGCATTTGAAACAACGAATGCGCGTGCCGCAGAGCTGCTTCAGTCGATTGAAAGTACGGCGGCGACATCCACTGAGCGAGCTAGAGAAATGCAGGCGTCCATCGAGCAAGTAGCTACGATTCTGGCTAAGGTCGCCGAGAGCGAACAGAGAGCGGCGGCGCTATCTACTCAAATAGAACAACGTGACTCAGTAAGCGCGCAGCACGAGGCCAATACAAAGAACGCCGCCGCGAGCGCGCAGTCAATCGAGCAACTGCTTCCCCCAATTCACGCCGATATTCAAACGGCCAAGAATACGCTCGCGGATTTGACTAGCCGAACATCGGCGCTCCTGTCCCAGTTTGAATCCAGTTCGCAGACGGCACTCCGTACGTATAAACTACAGTACCAACAACTCACGGAGACGACCGAATCACAAACCAAGCGGTTGCACGAGGAACTCGCTAAGGCTCTGCAGGAAACGAGCCAAAAGCTCACGGAAACGCAATCGGAAGCCCTGTCTAACTTGAACACGCATATTCAGGCCGTGAACAAAAAGTCTGACCAGGCTGTGCAGAAGTTTGAAGACGACAGCAAATCCGCGCTCAACGATGAGACCGCGAAATTTGAGGCTTCTAGGGTCGCTGCTGAAAAAGAACAACAGGAATTGGTCGTTGAGCTCGGGAAGCTAGAAGACCAAATCCGAGATTCCATTCGCAGGGCAACCGGCTACGGCCTTTTTTCTTCGTTTCAGACGCGACAGCAGGAACTTGTCGCTGAAAAACGGTTCTGGTCACGTACTCTCGCAGCGGTTGTGGGGGTTTCTATACTGTTTTCTCTGCTCCTGATATGGGATCTCAGCAGCAGGATCACAACTCCGGATTACGGCCCGATCTTCTTTCTAAAACTGTCGATCTCGCTACCGTTGATCTACGCGATCACGTTCTGCAGTGTTCAGTATTCGAGGGAGCGCAGGCTGGAAGAGGAATACGCGTTCAAGAGTACCATTTCAATCTCGCTTGACCCTTATAGAGAACTCGTTGAAAAACTTGTAGTCAAAGATGTCCCCGAGGAACGCGCGAAGTACACCGCGTTCGTTATCGAGTCGGTCGGCCGCGTCTTCACTTCCCCGATGGAGCGTATATTCGATGATCATTCAAAGGAACCCAAATCGGTTGATGGAACCATTAAGGCTGTGCGCGCCCTGCTGAGCGATGTCCTAAAGGCGATCGGGAGATAGTGCAGAATTGTTCGTCTCAACGACTCGCCGCAGAGTGCGGTCTCTATTGCAGATCACCACGGCCTCACGCAGGGTTGTCCGCGGAAGTTTCATCCAACAGCCTGAAGGATCACGGTTTTCAACGCTGGAACGTCTTTGACCACGATCTCCCAGACGATCCCCAGATCCACGCCGAAATAATCGCGAACCAGAAGATTACGGAATCCCGCGATTCCGGTCCATCGGATTTCGGATCTCGACGGCCTCAGTTCAAGTGATAAGCGTTGCGTCGACTCGGTCATCACTTGCAGGTTGCGAATCACCGCGTCCTGGATCATGTGAGTGGCATCGGAGGCGGCGCGCCCGTCGCGCACGTCGTCTTCGATACGGCTGATGCACTCGATAATGTGCAGGAGGTACTTCCGGTCATCCTTCACCATCGTGTCTCACACCTGTCACAACCACCAGAGGGGAAGTCAGGCGTGGATGCTCTGGTTCAGGCCGGACGCCGCGCCATGGAGCGGTAGGCTGCTAGGCTGCAAACATTGGTTGCCGTCCACGTATAAGTGGGCATATACTTGGAATCGAGCATGGCGCAAATCACCATTTACCTGGATGACAACACCGCCGCATTGGTCAAGGCGGCGGTTAAGGAAGCGGGCTCTTCCCAAAGCCAATGGATCGCGGAGGCGGTCCGGCAGCGGGCGCGCGCCGAATGGCCCGCATCGGTTGTCGCGTTGGCGGGCGCATGGCCGGATTTCCCCACGGCGGAAGAAATCCGGAAACAGAAAGCGCCGGACGCGCCCCGGGTCCGGCTGTAGTGTTTGCGCTCGACACGAACACGCTGGCCTACTTCTTCAAGGGACTAGGGCGCGTGAGCGAACACTTGCTGGCGGCAGCTCCGGCCGAGGTTGCGATTCCATCGGTGGTTCTGTATGAACTGGAGCTGGGGATTGCCCAATCCAGCCAGCCCGCGAAGCGACGAAAACAATTGGATACCCTTCTCGGCGTCGTCATTGTCCTCCCGTTCGATGAAGAATCGGCCAGGAGCGCGGCGCGCGTCGAAAGCGCGCTGCGCGCCTCCGGCACGCCCATAGGGCCAAGGGACGTGCTGATCGCAGGAACGGTGCTGGCGAACCGCGCGACGCTAATTACGCACAACGTGCGCGAGTTCCGCCGTGTCCACGGCCTGAACGTCTTGGATTGGTTCTGAAACCAAAGATAACGGCTGCCATCCTGTCGGCTGCGCAGACCCAACAGAGGCAAGTTCGCCTGGAGTTCAAAAGCCTTGTCCTTCGTTGCGTCGACTCGGGGGGGATGCTGCCGCGAGTACGGCCATTCCACCGCGCTCCCCTGGAAGCGCGAAGCGCCGGGTCATCGCAAATCGCGCGCTAGTCCTTCGCCGAACGCGATCCGGAACCGGTCCGGCGCGCGCTGGTTCGCGTAGGCCTCGCGCGTCCATTGGTAGGCTGCCTCCGCGGCGGCGCGCTCCGCGGTGTTCTTCATGTGGTCCACGGGATCGAGAATCGTCAGTTTGCGCGGTGCGATGGCGCCGGCCACTTGCGGAAGATCGAAACGGCGCAGCACACCCGGGATGAACTGGCTGATGGAGTGCATGAAACGGCCGTGCGACGTGAGGACACGGTAGGACAGCAGGCCCTCTTCGACGGCGACCGCTTCCACGCGCGGCTCCACTGCGGCGGCATACAGCGCCCACAGCGCGCCCATCCCGCTGCCCGCCAGGCGCACGCGCCCGAATTGCGAGCCGTACTCGATGGCGCGCAGCACATCGCGGACGCGCATGGCGAACAACGAATCGCCGAGCGCCCACGCCATGTTCGCCAGCGCCACGTCGGAGTTATGCAAGTGTTCGTACAGTCCGCGATAGTCGCGCCGCGGCGCCAAAGGCTGCGTGAGGCCGACGCCGCGCACGTCCGCCACCACCACGGTGACGCCGCCCCGTACCAGACCGCGCGCAAAATTGTAGGCGTCGTCGTTCACGTCCGGTTCAGGCTGCGGCGGCGACGGGCCGTCGTCATTCACCACCACCAGTTGTGTTACGTCGCCCGCCACGTAGACAACGCACTCGCCATTCGATCTATTGGGGCGGTATACCTGCGCCGAAATGTAGATGCCGGGCTCGGAAAGAAATTCGACGCGGCTCAGCCAATACCCTTCCAGACTGACCGTGGACACTTCACGCTCGCCTAGAGGCGCGCGGCTCATGGGTAACGCCAGCAGGCTCCCGATCTCTCTCCGAAGAAGCGCCATGCCGTCGGGCGTGGCGTCATGACGGGGAGGAAGGCCGGCGGCGTGCTCGCGAATGATGGAGTAGATCGATTGTCCTGCGTGCGGTTCGGCGGTGCGCAGAGCCGCGTACGGCTCCGGGATCACTTCTGTCTCCCGAATTTCCCGGGCTTGCCCCAGCATCCAGCGCTGGAACCAGCGAAGGGCGGCGAGGCGCAGGTCCTTGGGCCAATCCACGCCGGGGCGCGCTGTCTCCACTGCGAACTTCGCCGGGGCGCCAAGCAACCCGTAGCGGCCGCGGAGCGACTCCGCGCCGGCGCCGAACTGTCCGGTCTGATTTTCAACAAGCGCCAACAGTGGCCGGGGCGCCAGCGCTACCAGCGTATCTAGTACGTCCACGCCGTGGAGCGCGGCGGGGAAGGCGTGTTGCTCAGGGTCGTCGGTAGTATTCCAATTCTGTCTATCCAGCGGCCAGCGGCGCGCGCTGCCATGGACATACAGGGCGGCGCATTGAATGCGTTCATCCAGCGCGGCCAGCAGAAGCGCGCTCAACCCCGTGTCGGGGTGCCCGGCCAGTCCGATTTTCGCGCGGTTCACATCGGGCCGCGCGCTAAGGTAGTCGACCGCTCGCATGCCGTCCCACACGAAGTAGTTTGCCGCGGTCTCTCCCAGCAGCGAAAGCAATCCTCCGATGGCGCAGTGTTCAAGCGTCGGGGAGAGGGCTTGCTCAAAGCCTTCGCCCAGGTCTCCGTAATACTGGCGCCGTTCACCTTGGCCCACCGGATCGAACGCCAGCACGGCGAAGCCATTCATCGCGAGGTCAAAGTACAATTGCTGATAATCCGGCGACATGCGCTCGGCATCGAAATGGCCGCGTTGCAGGACCACCCCCGGAAAAGGGCCCGTACCGGAAGGGACGTAGACGTTGGCCGGAACCCAATAGTCCGGACGGCTCTGAAACACCACGTTCTCGATGCGATAGCCCTGGCGTTGGATAGTGCGAACCAAGCGGGCGTTTAGCGGGGGCTTTGCGGGGAACGGCCCCAGCATTTCCCGCAACTTCTCGCGAACGGAGCGGTTTCTGGCTGTAAGCTGCGCCCGCGTGCGGATCGTGGCGCGTTCGGCGTCCCAGCGGCGCGCCTGTTCGTCCAGGCGGTGCGCGAAGTACTCCACCAGCATGTCCGGCATTTCGGCGGAGTAGAGCCGCGGCTTGCTGCCGGGAGCCGACGGCGCCGAAGCGGGGTCCTGCGCGCGTGCCGCCAGCGCCGCGCCGGCAGCCAACAGAAATTGCCTCCGTGCCAGAGTCATTGGTTAAGAAATGGGGGCGAAGGGCCGTCGCGCGTCACGGTAATGCGCGTCATGTAACCCGCGTCATTGCAAATAGAACGCGTACAAACTGTCTCCCGCTCCCACCACGACGTACTGTTTACCGTCCAGCATATAAGTCTGCGGCGCGTTCGTCGTGTTCCCAATGCCGGCGTGCCACAGCGGATCGCCGGTCTTCGGATCGTAGGCGATGAAGTTGCCCGCGCCGTCGGTGCCGAACAGCAGGCCACCCGCCGTGCTCAGTAATCCCTGCGCTCCGCCGGCGGTCTCGTGCTTCCACGCAACATTGCCGGTCTGGTAATCGATGGCGCGGAGAGAATTTCCGACCGTGCCGAGTGGGTGATTGATGCCGCCGTACCCCTGCGGACGTTTGTCGGTGTCCGTCAGGTAGTACATGGCATACGTCTGGCTTGCACCCACGTAAAACAAGCCCGTGTCCGGACTGAAACTGGGAGCGGGCCAATTGGTGATGCCCGTCTGATCCGGTGAAACCAGCACCCCGGCCACCGACGGATCTTTGGCTGAGTCCGGAACAGGCTGCCCCTTCGCATCGAAACTCTTGATCCAATTCAACGTCTCGACAAACGCCTTACTGAGCAGGTTTTTTCCATTGGTCCGGTCCAGCAGGAAGAATATGCCATTGCGGCTCGCGTTGGCCAGCAGCTTGCGCGGTTGTCCGTTGACCACGCCGTCGATCAGCACGGGCACCTGTGTCCCGTCCCAATCGTGCGTGTCGTGCGGCGAGACTTGAAAGGACCAGACGAGCTTTCCCGTATCCGGATTCAATGCGACAATCGACGCGGTCCACAAATTGTCGCCCGCGCGGCTGTGTCCCGCCAGCACCGGGTTCGGATTGCCGGTGGAGACGTATAGTAAGTTCAACTCGGGATCGTAGGTCCACGGTTGCCACGTCATGCCGCCCCCGTGCTCCATAGAATACGTATCCGGCCAGGTCTCCGCGCCGGGTTGTCCGGGGCGCGGCGTGGTGTACCACTTCCATTGCACGTCGCCCGTTTCCGGGTCGCGCGATTCCAGCCAACCCGGAACGTCCAGAGAATCGCCGCCCAAGCCAACGATCACGTGATTACGGATGATGAGCGGGGCGGGCGTGCAGAAGTATTCCTGCTTCACGTCGGCGATGACTTTCCGCCAGCGCTCCTTGCCGGTGGTGGCGTCGAGCGAGACCAGATAACAATCCGGCGTTTCGAAAAACAGCCAGTTGTTGTACATCCCCATGCCGCGATTCCCGGTGTGAATGCCGCCCGTGGTTCTCCAGTAGTAGTGCCAGATCTGCCGGCCGGTACGTGCGTCCACCGCGTAGGCGTGATCCGGCGTCGCGAAATAAGAAATGCCGTTAACCATCAGCGGAATGGCTTTAATGACGTTGGCGCCCGCTCCGACGGCGTCATCCGGCCCTTCGCCGCCTATGATCGCTCCGGTTTTCGACGTATCCACGCGATGCACCCAGGCCAGGCTGAGCGCCTTCACGTTAGATTGGTTGATTTGATTCAAGGTGCTGTAATGCCGCCCCGAATAATCGCCGTGATAGGTAGGCCAGGCATCCACGGGAGGTTTGCCGAGCAGTGCGGGATCAAGCGGGCCTTGCGCCCGCAGCGCGGCGCAACAGGCCGCAAGAGTGAATGGCAGTAAGAAGCGCGTTCTCATTTGAGTGTCACCAGATAGGCTGTCAGATCGTGAATATCCTGGTCGGTGTATTTCCCCAGCAGATCGGCGTGAGCTTGCAGCGTGTCCGTGATTTCGACTTTGGGTCCCTCGGGACCACGGGCGAACGTGCGCGTGGCGCCTTGAGCATCGCGCAGGGTGACGTGAAAGTCGCTGATGTAGATCAAGTCGCCGGAGTAAGCTGGTCCGGATGCGGGCGCCACCCGTACCTTCTTGCCCTGGTTTGGACTTCCCCGGTTCGCCTCCGGGTTGCGCGGATCGGCGACGCGGCGGGGACCGACGAAACGGTCCTGAAGAAACACGGGCTCATATTTCGCGCCAAGACCCCGCAGGTCGCCGGATGGCGAATGGCACGCCTTGCAGCCACCGGCTCCGTTGAAATATTCCTCACCGCGCTTGGCGTCGCCGATGACGATGTTGAGAATCGCGTACTCGCGCCGCGTGGCTGCCGCATAAACCAAGCGATGTAAATATTCGGCGATGTCGCGGCCCTGATTCGGCGACAGGTCAAACGCGGGCATTCCGGCGCCGGGTCTTCCCGCTTTGAGGAAATCGCTCAACTGTCTACCGTTTTCGTCATCGATGACCAGCGCGGAGCGGACCAAATCGGGTCCGGATTCGCCGCCGCGGGCGTTTGAACCGTGGCAGAAGCTGCACGCCGTGATGAAGGCGGCTTTGCCGCGCTCGACGGCGGAATCGTCAAATTTCGGCGCCCGTCCCGGCTGAGCGCTCAGCGTGGCCGCCGCGCCCGTCAAAAGCAGCGCGGTCCAGGCAGGCATTGATCTTGGCGTCCTCATGGTATTTGATTGTCGTCCAATCCGCGGCGGGATGCCAGCCAGGACAGGAACGCCGTTGCGGCAGGCTGGGACAGAAGGCACACGGACAGTACAGGACAGGCAGGACCCGCTGTTGACCGCGGCACCGGATCGTGTTACCGTCCACGTTGTGCGGGCAGCGGATGGACTGCGGCCCAGCCGGTTTAGCAGGAGAACAGATGCGCAACAGGACTCACCACAAACTCTTTTCAGCAATGGCGGCCTTGGCGGTAAGTTTAGGCGCGCAAACGTTGCAGGAGCATAGCGCGGAGGCACGGTTTCAATTGGACGTGCACGTTCCGGATGCGGCCCTCGCGGCGTTGCTGCCGCCGGGCTGGACTCTTAACATTGCCGCTCAGGGACCGGCCAAGGATGCCAACCTGAGGGTAATTTTCATCGACCGGATGACCATCAACGGCCCCGACGGGAAACCCCTCGGAAAAGGGTCGAATCACCTGGTTTATCTGGCCGCGCCCGTGAAGGATTCTTCCGGAGCGAACGTGCAGTTGATCATCGGAGGCCTGACGGCGGATCCCGGCGACGCCCCTGGACCGTTCGGCAATTATTTACTGGCGACCACGCACTCCGTGCAGCGTTCGACGACGGGTGGAACTACAGGGCCCATCGTCGATTCCCAGGAGTGGTCATTTCGCGCGGCCACCGGCGAACATTTCGAAATGCGGATCAAGTTTGAGCGTGGCGCGGCGAACAAGGGACAACCGGCGGACGTGAAATTCTACTCGGCGAAAAACCCTGCCTTCTACCAGATTTCCCGGCAGGAGCAGGTCCTCGACATCCTCAAGAACGTAACGACGAACCCGCCGGATCGGGTCAAGGAGTTCTCCGTGAAAGGCGGAGGCGGCAGCTACGCCAAACTGTTTGACGGTACTGAGAAGTGGCTGAGCTGGGACAACATCGTTTGGCTAAACCGCTCTGTTCTCCTGCCCTAAAGACGGAGAGCGCGGCTGATTTTTCGGTGCCGGGCCTCGCGAGCATGACACCCGCCCCGGGCGCCTCAGGGGCTTTCAGAATGACTGGCTTTAGGGAATAATAGGGCATGCGTACTCCCTCCCTCTGTTCCCGAGTCTGCGTGCTGGCCGGCTGCCTGATGGGCGCGATGGCACAAGCGGCCGATACACCCAAGTCGGCGCTGCTGGTATTAAACAAAGAAGAAGCGACGCTGGCGATCGTCGATCCTGTCTCGCTGAAGGTGATCGCCAAGGTGTCCACCGGCGATAACCCGCATGAGGTGGCTACCTCCGCCGACGGCAAGTGGGCCTTTGTCAGCAACTACGGACGCGGTGGGGGCTCCATCTCCGCGATCGACCTGGTCGCACAAAAAGAAACGCGCGTCGACGTGGGGGAACTGCGCGGCGTGCACGGCATCGCGGCGATGAACGGCAAGGCTGTGTTCGCCTCCGAAGCAGCGAAGCTGGTGGCGTCCTACGATCCCGCGACGGGCAAGATCGAGCGGTTGGTTTCCACCAATCAGGACCAGTCTCACATGGTGGTGATGAGCCAGGATAACTCGAAGATGTTCATCAGCAACATGGGTTCCGGAACCGTGACGATTGCCGAGCGCGGCGCCGCGTGGTCGCAAACCGCGGTGGCCGTGGGGCAGAGGCCGGAAGGCATCGACGTTTCCCCCGACGGCAAGGAGATTTGGACGGCCACCTTCGGCGACGGCAACATCGCGGTGATCGACGTGGCCACCAAGAAGGTGAAGCAGACGTTTCCAAGCAACACGCGCCGGGCGAACCGGGTGAAGATTACGCCCGACGGGAAGCTGGCGCTGGTCTCCGACATGGGCGGAGGCGAGCTGGTGATCTTCGACGTCGCCTCGCGCAAGGAAGTGAAGCGCCTGCGCCTGGGCCCGAATCCGGAAGGCATCCTCATGGAGCCGTCCGGGCAGCGCGCTTTCGTGGCCGTGACCGGCGAGGATCAAATCGCTGTGATCGATCTGAAGACTATGAGCGTCACCACGCGCTTTTCCACGGGGAAAGGCACGGGACCGGACGGGATGGCGTGGGCCGGACGGTAATTCTCTCCGCGCTGTGATACTGTGGAACTGTGAAGAATATCACAGTTTCACTCCCGGACGATCTCCACCGCCGCGCGCGTGTTCGTGCCGCGGAACAGGACACCTCGGTAAGCGCCGTGGTCCGGGATTTCCTGTCCGGCTATGCACAACAGGAATCGGACTTCGAGCGGCGCAAACGCCTGCAAGCGGAAGTCTTGTCCACGGTCCGCGCATTTCGCGCGGGCGATCGGATGACGCGCGACGAACTCCACCGGCGCAACGGAAAGTAGGCATTGTGCGATTCGTCGATACGAACGTGCTGCTGTACTTGGTGAGCACGGATCCCGCGGAGGCCGCCAAACAGCGGGTCGCATCGCGGATTCTGGCATCCGAAGATCTGGCTCTCTCGGTGCAGGTGTTGCAGGAGTTTTACGTGCAGGCCACCAGGGTGCGGCCTTCCGGGCGAGGCGCTCTGACTCACGCTCAGGCCGCGCACCTGGTGGAGGCTTTTCTGCGTTTCCCCGTTCAGGAGATGACCGTGGACATCCTGCGCGCGGCCATGGCAGCGAAGGATCGTTACCGTCTCTCATTGTGGGATGCCTTGATATTGGAGGCGGCGCGAACGCTGGGCTGCCGCGTTGTATTGTCGGAGGACATGGCTGGTGGAGCCGCGTACGGCTCCGTTAAGGTGGTCAACCCCTTTGCTTGAGGAGTGTTCGCCACGGCCGGCGCCACGCGGCCGCAAAGGGGGCAATTTGACGTCATGCTAAAATCGCAACTGGATGGATTTTCTCGAGGGCCTGAACCCCCGCCAGCGTGAGGCCGTCGAGCACACCGGGGGACCGCTGCTGATCCTGGCCGGCGCGGGCAGCGGCAAGACCAGGGTCATCACCCACCGAATCGCGCACCTGATTTCGGCGCACCGCGTACCGGGTTGGGCGGTGATAGCCGTCACCTTC
>CAMAUG010000112.1 GCA_945861255.1 Candidatus Sulfopaludibacter sp. SbA3 | reverse complement strand
ACAGGACCTTGAAAGTTATTTGGACGCGCGCGGCGCGCAGACCGCTCCGCGCGCCGCGGCTCCTCCTCCGCCGCCACCGCAACCTCAGGCCGTCGTTACAACACAGGCTACGGTGAACGTGCCGCCGCCTCCCGTGCAGGCCGAGCCACCCGCGCAGTTCAGAGGGCAAGCTCCAGCCGGCCGCGTGGAACCGATGACCATCATGCGGCAAAAGATCGCCGAGCACATGGTCTTCAGCCAGCGCACCTCCGCCCATGTGACCACCGTTCACAAAGTAGACATGACGCGCATTGCCAAGCTGCGGGCGAAGGCGAAGGACGAATTTCAGCTGCGCTACGGCTTCAGCCTGACGTTTCTGCCATTTGTGGTGCGCGCCGCCACGGCGGCGTTGCAGCAATTTCCCATCCTGAACGCTTCCATCGACGGGACCAACATCATCTATCATCGCGACATCAACCTGGGCATCGCAGTGGCGCTTGACGGCGGCAACGGCTTGATCGTGCCGGTGATCCGCAACGCTGATGAAAAGAACGTGGTGGGCTTGCAGCGCTCCATCGCCGATCTGGCCTCGCGCGCCCGGTCGCGCCAGTTGCGCCCCGATGAAGTGCAGGGAGGCACGTTCTCCATCACCAATTTCGGCAGCTTCGGCAGCATCTTCGCGACGCCAGTCATCAACCAGCCGCAGGTGGCCATCCTGGGAGTGGGCGCGGTGGAGAAACTCCCCGTGGTTCTAGACGACGCGATTGCCATCCGTTCCCAGGCACACCTTGCGCTGACCTTCGATCATCGCTTGATCGACGGCGCCATGGGCGACCAGTTCACCCAAAAAGTAAAGGCGATTCTGGAAAACTGGAGCGAAGAGATTTTGTAGAGCCGGGCGCGCCCTCCTCTGACCGGCGCGTATACTCGATACTTCGTGCGGCATCTCGCCTACACTGCGGTGATCGCGGCGTGCTTCCTGGCCGGGACCTTGGCCGGCTGGACGTCGCTGGCCCTGCGCGTCGATCATTACGCCTACGATCTACTCACCCGCTTCACACCCCCACGGGCCGCGGCGCCGGAGTCCGTGGTGGTCGCGATCGATGAAGAAACCTTGCGGGCGCGAGGAGGCATGCGGCGCATCCGGCCCATCCTCACGGAGGCGCTGGAACAACTGGGCGCGGCGCATCCGAAGTCCGTCGCGCTCGATGTAATTTTGAGCGACGCGGGCGATCCCGTGGAAGACGCGCGCCTGGAAGCCGCTCTGCGCGCCACTCGCAACCTGATTCTTCCCTGCGAACTGGTTGCCGGCGCGGCCGCCACGAACTGGGAAGAACCGCTGCCCCGTTTCATCAGCGCGGCGGTGGCCGTGGGCCATGTACACCCCGAGCAAGACCGGCTGGACGGCGTCAGCCGCGAGATTTCGCTCGAAGCAAGCGTCCACGGGCAACGCCGTTGGGCGTTGGCGCTTGAAGCCTTTCGCATCGCCCGCGGCGGCGAGATCATAGAGTCGCCCGACGATCTGACCATCGGCTCCGCGGTCATACTGGCTCCGCGGGCAAGCGCGGGGCGTCCCCTGCTGCTTCGGTATGTTCCCGGAGGCATCCCGACTGTATCGGCTCTCCGGCTGCGGGACAATATTTCGCTCCTGCGGGACAAAACAGTTTTCCTGGGAATCACGGCGCTCTCGGCGGCGCGCGATCGCCTGGTGAACCCTTACGGACAAAACATCCCCGGCGTGGAGGTGCATGCGCATGCGTATGAGACGCTGGCGCGCGGCGAATTCTTGAAGCGGCCCTCCGATCTCACGGCGTTGGCCGAGGCGGCGCTGTTCGCCATAGCGGCGGGCCTGGTGTTCGCTTTCCTGGCGGGGTGGCCGGCGTACGCAGCCGCGGTCCTGGTTGTGGTGGCCGCGCACGCCGCGCCGGTCGTGCTGTTCCGTCAAGACCTGGTATTCCCATATTTCGGACCCGCCGCCGTCGCATGGCTTTCGTGCGCCGGCGCTGCCAGCTATCAGCATTTCTTCGTACGCCGTCTGCTGCGCCGCACGGAGTCTGAAAAATCGCGCTACCAGCAAGCCATCCACTGGGCGGCGCATGAAATGCGCACCCCGCTGACCACCATTCAAGGCTCCAGTGAAATCATGACGCGCTACGCGCTCTCCGACGAGAAACGCAAGCAGCTCACTGAAAACATCAATTCCGAATCGAAGCGCCTGGCGCGGCTGATTCAAACCTTCCTCGACGTCGAACGCCTGGCCGAAGGGCAAATGGAGCTGAAGCGCGAGCCGTTCGCGGCGGGCGAGATGGTGAAGACGTGTTTGGCGCGCGTGACGCCGCTCGCCGAAAACAAGAAGATCGGCGTTTCGCTGGATACGGCAGTGGAAGGCATGCTGACCGGCGATCGCGAGTTGATGGAATACGCCTTCTACAACCTGCTCACCAATGCCGTGAAGTATTCGCCCGCGGGAACGCACGTGCGCATCGCCGCTCATTACCACCGCGGCGAACTGCGCCTCAGCGTCCGCGATCAAGGCATCGGCATGGACGCCAAGGAACTCAAGCACATCTTCCAAAAGTTTTACCGCACCAAGCGCGCCGAAGCGTCCGGCGAAGTTGGGACCGGCATCGGACTGTCCATCGTGGAGCAGATTGTCACCCACCACGGCGGCCGCATGGAGGTGACCAGCGAACCCGGCAAGGGCTCGTGCTTTACCATGGTATTTGCCGCAACACCACATGAAGAAGCTGCTGATCGTAGAGGATGATGCCTCGCTCCGGAATACGATGACCACGGTGCTGGAGCTGGAAGGCTACCAGCCGGAGGCCGTCGCCTCCACCCGTGAGGCACTTGATAAGTTGGGCTCGGAAACGTATCCGATCGTCATCTCCGATATTTACCTGGATGAGCGCACCGGCATCGACATCCTGCGCGCCGCGCGGGAGCGGAACCCGGCTTGCGTGGTGATCCTGATGACGGGCCGGGGGAGCATGGAAACCGTGATGGCCGCCACCGAGGGCGGCGCGTTCGAATACCTGGCCAAGCCGTTCGAGATGGCGCACATGATCGATACCATCAAGCGCGCCGAGAAATCGCTGGAAGCGGTGGAGGACGATGAAGCGGCCTCCATCGACGATCTGCCCGAGACCGAAATGATCGGGAGTTCCTCGAAAATGGTGGAGATTTACAAAACCATTTCGCGCGTCGCGCCGACCGACGCCACGGTGCTGATCGAGGGCGAAACCGGCACCGGCAAGGAGTTGATCGCGCGCATGTTGCACCGCAACAGCAAGCGCGCGCAGCACCCGTTCGTGCCGGTAGATTGCGGCTCCATCGCGCCCACGCTGCTTGAAAGCGAGCTATTCGGCACGCTCAAGGGAGCCTACACTGGCGCCGACCGCGACCGCATGGGCGTCTTTGAGGCGGCCAACAACGGAACGGTGTTCCTGGACGAGATCGGCGATATCGAACTTGGTTTCCAGCTGAAGTTGCTGCGTTTCTTGCAGGAGCGCGAGGTCCGGCCGCTGGGTTCGCCGCGCGCTAAGAAAGTGGACGTGCGCGTGGTTGCCGCCACCAATCGCGACGTGCAGAAAATGGTGGAGGAGGGCAAATTCCGCGAAGACCTGTGGTATCGCTTGAACGTGGTACGCCTCACCGTGCCGCCCTTGTGCGAACGCCCCAGCGACATTCCGTTACTGGTTCACTATTTCCTGAGGCGCTATAACGAGCGTTACGGGCTGGACACGATCATCACCGAGACCGGCCTGAAGGCCATGGAAAATTACAGTTGGCCGGGCAATGTCCGCCAGCTCCAGCACATGATGGAGCGGCTGTCGATTCTGGCTTCCGCCGCCCGCATTGACGATGCCGCCGTGAAAGCCGCGATTCAGGAAACCGCCTCGCGCGACGCCAGCGATACGCTTGCCGACACCGAAGCCGAGCAGATCCGCCGGGTGCTTTCCGCCACCAGCGGCAACAAGAGCCGCGCCGCGAAGATCCTGGGCATCGAACGCAAGACGCTGTACCGCAAGCTGGAACGAATGGGAGTCCCCTAGCCATCCGGAGGACCCGACTGATCGCCCATAGCTATACGGTGACTTTGGAAAATCGCGGGCAAGCGTACTGACGCGCTGCATCGGCCGATCAATGAATCGTGCGAGTCTTCCGGTTCATGTAGTCCATCAACAGATATTGCCCCAACGTATATGGCGTGGTGAAGTACGCCTTGCCGCGGCACAGCTCCGTCACCTTCTGGATGAAGTTGACCAGGCCGTAATCGCTGGCCAGCATGAAGGTGTTGATCAAAATGCCCTGGCGCTTGCAGCGGTTCACTTCCTCAAGCGTGCGGCTGATCACCAGCGGGTCGAGGCCGAACGCGTTCTTATAAATGCGCCCGTCCTCCAACGTCAACGCGCTGGGTTTGCCGTCGGTGATCATGACGATCTGCTTCATGTCCTTCTTTTCCTGCGCCAGCAAACGCTGCGCCAGAATCAGGCCATCGCGCGTGTTGGTGTAGTAGGGACCCACCTGTACACGCGCCAGTTCTTCGATGCGCAGTTCCTCGGCGGAATCATGGAACAACACGCAGCGCAGTGAATCACCCGGATACTGCGTGCGGATCAAGTGCGCCAGCGCCAGCGCGACTTTCTTGGCCGGAGTAAAGCGGTCTTCGCCGTACAGAATCATGCTGTGGCTGCAATCGAGCATCAACACCGTCGCGCAGGAGCTCTGATACTCGCTCTGGTGCACGTGCAAATCCTCGTATTCCAGATTCAACGGCACTTGCAAGCCTTCGCGGCGAAGCGCGGAAAACAGAGTCTCGCTGATATCCAGATTCAGCACATCGCCGAACTCGTAGAGCTTGGAAGCACCGCTAGCTTCCACGCCGGTGGCCATATCGCGTGTATCGTGCGCGCCGAAACTCGAATGGCCCAACGATCCCAGCAGGTCTTTCAACGTCTTGAAACCCAGGAAGTCGACGCTCTTGTCGGTGATCTTGACTTCCACTTGCCCGTCGTTGCCTTCGCCGCCGCCGGCATTCTGCGGTTCGGTCGTGATGTAGCCTTCATCCACCAACTTTTGCACCAAGCGGTTCAGGAGTTGATCGATTTCCTCCTGCGGCATGTTTTCGAGCGCTTTGCGAATTTGTTCGGCGCGCTCCGCGTCGAACATCTCACCGCGCTCAATGGCGTCCATCAACGCCTGCTTCAGGTTTTCGAGCGTGTTCTGATTCCACTCGCCGAAGCGCATGTAAGGGTTGTCGAACCCGCTATTGAGGAAGAAATCCGAAAGCGCCTGCAGCAGATCTTCGGCGCTAAGGCCGAAGTCGTCTCCCGTGTAGCGCGTGTAGCGGATGGATTTCATGACGCTTGCCGTTCACCGTCTTTGCCGGCTCCTCTTTGCCGGCTATTGATACTGCCGCCGGGTCTTGCGCGTGGCTTCGTCCGGACCTGGCGCCTCGCGGCGGCGCTCGCCCGCGGTAAATCCCGTCTCTTCACTCCTGCCGATACGCTTATGCGCGTACAAACCCTCCAGAACAAACTCGCCCGCGGCGGCGCGCACGGCGTCAGGCTCGCTGACCGCCAGACCCAGGCGTTTGGTTTGCTCCATCAGGCCTTGGATCCCATTCAGTTGCCGAACCATCTCAGCCGAAGCCACCGTTTCATCCAACTTCAGCGTCCCGCCGAGTTCGAACCACTGCACAATGTTGGCCAGATTTTCGCCCTCGTAGTAGCCGGTGAACACTTTGCCCACGGCCAGCCGGATCAGCTCGCGCGCGATGGCGTCGCCGCCCTTCAGCTCCCCTTCGTATTCCAACTCCAGCTTCCCGGTGATGGAGGGCAGCGCCGCGTAAACGTCCAGCACTCGCGGGACGGCCGTGGTCTCTCCCGCCAGCAGCGCGCGGCGCTCGGCGTTCGAAACCACGTTTTCCAGCACTGAAATCGGCAGACGCTGGCTGACGCCGGATCGTTTGTCCACGCGCTTGTCTTCGCGCGCCGAAAACGCGATCTGCTCGATCAATTCGCGAATGTAATCCGGCACGTGCAATTCGAGCGGGGTCTTACGGTTCGTCCAGGCTTCCTGTTCAGTGATCTCGATGCCGTGACCGAGCGTCACCGGATAATGCGTCCGGATTTCACTGCCGATGCGATCCTTGAGCGGAGTGATGATCTTTCCGCGCGCCGTGTAGTCTTCCGGATTCGCGGTGAACACCATCATCAGGTCCAGCGGCAGGCGCACGGGGTAGCCTTTGATCTGAACGTCTCCCTCCTGCATGATGTTGAACAGGCCCACTTGGATCTTGCCGGCCAGATCGGGCAATTCATTGATGGCGAAGATGCCGCGGTTGGCGCGCGGTAGCAGACCGTAATGCACCGTCAATTCGCTCCCGATGTTCTCGCCGGTGCGTGCGGCTTTGATGGGATCGATGTCCCCGATCATATCCGCGATGGTGACGTCCGGCGTGGCAAGTTTTTCCACGTAGCGGGCTTCGCGCCCCAGCCACGCGACGGGTGTGGCGTCGCCCTTTTCAGCGATCAGCGCCCGGCACCGCTTGCAGATGGGCGCGAACGGATGATCGTGAATCTCGCAGCCCGCCACGTACGGAATGTGCTCGTCGAGCAGCGTGACCAGCATACGGATCAAGCGAGTCTTCGCCTGGCCGCGTAATCCGAGCAGGATGAAGTTGTGCTTGGAAAGCACCGCGTTGACCACCTGCGGCGCCACGGTGTCCTCAAACCCGACAATGCCGGGAAACAGAGCTTCCTTCTTCTGAAGTTTGCAGATCAGATTGTCGCGCAACTCATCCTTGACGCTGCGAACGTGTTCGTGACGCGTGGAGCGGAGCGCGCCCAGCGTGGAGGGCAAACTAGTAGGGGTCATGAGGCCGTTCGTCCTACACGGATTGTATCAGGGCGCTCGGCGGGGCGGCTCAGGCAAGCCGAAACGGGCACAATCGCGCGCCACGAAATGTTCCCACGTCGTGAACAGAAGCGCCTGCAAACCAGTGGCGCGGCCGCCCTCGACGTTGTCCGCGCGGTCGTCCAGGAACAGCGTCTGCTCCGGCGCGGCACCGACGCCTTCAATCGCGTGCCGGTAAATTTCACGTTCCGGTTTGATCACGCCGAGCTCATAGGAAAACGTGACGTGATCGAAGTGATCCAGAAACCCCGGCGTGGCGCGCAGCGCTTCTCCCAACGGCCTGGGGAGATTGGAGAGAATGCCGGTGCGCAAACCGGACGCCCGCAATTGGGCCGCCCACCGCAACACGCGAGTGTCGAAGCGCGTCCAGAATTCAATTTCCCGGCGAACCAGTTCGGCGATCGTCTCAGAGTCGTAGCTCCGTCCGGCGGCGACGCCGATGTCCTGCCAGTAGGAAACAGCGTCCTGCCCGCGGTCGTACTCGCCCCTCTTTAACCAAAACGCCCGCAGAAACTCGGCGGTGCTGAGTCCGCAGAGCGCCGCCGCCGCGGATAGCTGCTGTTCCGTCGGTGGGAAGCAAATTACGCCTCCAAAGTCGAAGATAACCGCGCGTGTATCCATGCTTGTCTCACTATGATCGCGCTTCTCCGGGCAGAGGCGCGATCACTCAAGCCCCCAAGCTAAACTAGATACACTGGAAGAGCTTATGCGAACCAAATTGATGGTGCTCGGTTGTCTCGCGGTCACGTGCGCAGCGCAGCAGGCTCGGCCCGCCGGATCGCCCGGGGCGCGTTTGTTTGAAGCCTCCTGCGGCGCCTGTCACGGGGGCGACGCAAACGGGAGTGACCGCGGCCCCGCGCTCTTTACTTTTCTGGCCGTTAACTCGAACGAGCAAACTGCGGCCTTGATTCGCACCGGCCGCAAGGGAATGCCGGCGCACCGGATCGCGAATGCGGAGATGGCGGACCTGCTTGCGCATCTCCGGTCTCTGCCCACGCCGCGCGGCGCACCCGGGCCGCGTATGGCCAGCGTCCGGTTAACCGGCGGGGGCACGCTCGAAGGATTGGTTCGCGCGGAAAGCAACTTCCATATGTTCTTGCTGACCGCGGATGGAAAGTTGCACCGGCTGGTTCGCGATGGCGATGTGTATGAGGAGCGGCCGGTCGCGCCCAAACAGGATTGGCCCGGCTACGACGGCGATAACACGGGCAGCCGTTACAGCACGCTCACACAGATCAATACGACGACGGCGAAACGGCTCAGCCCTGCGTGGTTCTTTCCCACGCCCGAAGCCCCGCGCATCGAATCCACTCCCGTTGTTGTCGATGGCGTCATGTATGTGACCGCGGTAAATGAAGTATGGGCGCTGGATGCTGCCTCCGGGCGGCAGATCTGGCATTACCAGCAGCCACGCACGGACGGTCTGTTGGGCGAAGCCGGCGGAGGCGCCAACCGGGGTATCGCGGTAGGCGGAGACCGCGTATTTTTGACCACCGATCATGCCCATCTGGTAGCGCTGAATCGCTTATCGGGCCGCAAGTTGTGGGACACGGAAATGGCGGATCACATTAATGAGCAGTACGCCGCCACGGGCGCTCCCATGGTGATCGGCGATCTGGTGATGGCCGGAGTGGCGGGCGGCGAAGAAGGCGTGCGCGGCTTTCTGGATGCCTACAGCGCGTCCTCCGGAGAGCGGGTGTGGCGCTTCTGGACCATCCCAAAGCCGGGCGAGAAGCTTTCGGAAACCTGGATCGGCACGGCCCTCGAACACGGCTGCGGCGCCACATGGTTAACCGGCTCCTACGATCCCGCCCTGGATCTGCTGTATTGGTCCGTCGGCAATCCGTGCCCGGACTTCAATGGCGACGAGCGCAAGGGGGACAACCTGTACACCGGCAGCGTCCTCGCGCTCCGCCCGAAGAGTGGCGAGCTGAAGTGGTATTACCAGTTCTCTCCGCACGACACTCACGATTGGGATGCATCGCAGCCCATGCTGATGGTGGATGAACCTTGGGAGGGGCGTCCCCGCAAGCTGCTGGTGCACGCGGATCGCAACGGGTACTTCTTTGTCCTGGACCGCACCAATGGGGAATTGCTGCTGGCCAAGCCCTATCTGCAAAAAGTGACCTGGACCAACGGATACGGGAAGGACGGCAAGCCGGTGATCAATCCGAATTCGGAACCCACCTTTGACGGCGCCCTGGTATGCCCTGCGGTGGGCGGCGGCACCAATTGGATGTCGGCGTCCTATAGTCCCGCTGCGAAGCTTTTCTTCTTTCAAGCGAATGAAACGTGCGCGGTCTACAAGAAAGTGGTTGAGAAGTTCGAGTTGGGCAAGCGATGGTTTGGAGGCAACGCCGCCATGTCTCCCGGCAGCCGGAGCTATTTCCGCGCGCTGGATATTCAGACCGGCAAAACCGTGTGGGATTACCAGATGCAGGGAACGCGGAGCACGAGTGGAACGCTCTCCACGGCGGGCGGGCTGGTGTTTTTCGGAGACTCCGGCGGCGAGTTCACTGCCCTGGACGCCAAGACGGGCAAACGGTTGTGGCACTACAACGCGGGACAGGCATGGCGCGCCTCGCCGATGACCTATATGGTGGGCGGCCAACAGTACGTCGCCATCGGAGGGCCGTCGGGGTTCTTCGCGTTCGCCCTCGGCGGTGAGTGAATCCCTGCGCTTACTTCGCGCGGGGATCTTTGCCCGGCAAGTTCTCCGGATTCTCATGGACGCGCGGGCGCAGGTTCGCCCGCAAACCGGCCGCCAGGGACACGGTGCCGTCGCCGAATTTCTCGCGCATCTTGTCGACGGCCACCAGCGTCTTGCGCCACTTGTCGGTGGCGTTTTCGTCGAGCAGGCTGGTCTGTCCTTCACCGTCCTCCAGCGATTGCGCGTAGACACCCAGCAATCGGATTGCTTTGCCTGTCCAGTTCTTGTGAAACAGGTCCCGCACGGCGGTCGCCAGTTCAGCATCGATTTGCGTGGCGTGGTCCAGAGTGCGCGCTCTGGTAAAGGTGGAAAAATCGGAGTAGCGAAGCTTGATCTGCACCGTTCGCGCGTATAGACGGTGATCGCGCAAACGCCGGGCCACCATCTCAGATAGGCGAACCAGTGTTGCATCCAGAGCCGCATGGTCGTTGGTGTCGGCGGAAAACGTATGCTCATGGCTGACGGATTTCGGCCCACTGTCCTCGCCGATTTCCGCGTCGAACCATCCTCCGGCGTCTTCACCCCGCGCTTTGCCTGCCAGCGCCAGCGCCCAGTTGCCGAATTCTTCCGTGAGAAAAGCCTCGTCCAGCGCGGCCAGATCGCCCACCTTGCGGATGCCGTGCGCGTGCAGATTCTTTTCCGTGACCCTGCCGACACCCGGAATTCTTCGCACGTCGAGCGGCGCCAGGAAACGCGCCTCCTGCCCGGGGATGATCCACAAAACGCCGTGCGGCTTAGCCTGGTCGGAAGCCACTTTGGCCACTAGCCGCGACGACGCCGCACCCACGGAGCAATTCAAATTCGTGGCCGCGCGGACCGCGTTGTGCAGCGCGTGCGCGGCGGCCAGCGGTGGCCCGTGCAGCCGCTCCGTCCCCGTCATGTCCAGATACGCTTCATCGATGGACGCCATCTCCACGCGCGGCGAAAATTTCTGGAGTACCGCGAATACCTGGCGGGAGCACTCGATGTACCGCTCGCGGTGGCCCTCGACGAAAATCGCCTGCGGACACAGCTTGTAGGCGGTGCGCAGCGGCATCGCGGAATGCACG
>CAMAUG010000111.1 GCA_945861255.1 Candidatus Sulfopaludibacter sp. SbA3 | reverse complement strand
CAGATCGCCCAGGCAATCGATGCGGCAGGACGCGCGCTTCAATCCCAAGGGGCAGCGATAGCAGTACGGCGGGTGTGCACGCGCCACCGGAAACAGCATCGGCGTAAATGCCCGCGTGAAAATCGAATCCGCGCTCGCGGACATTGCGCCCGCGGTATCGCCGTGATAGCCGTGATGGAGCGTGATGAATTGCGTGCGGTTCGCTTCGCCGCGGTTGCTCCAGTATTGCAGCGCCATCTTGAGCGCCGCTTCCACCGCGGTGGAGCCGTTATCGGAGTAGAAAATGCGCGTGAGCCCGGCGGGAATCACGCGCACTAATTTTTCGGCGAGTTCCACGGCTGGCCGGTGCGTGCAGCCCGCGAAGATCACATGCTCCAGCTCTTCCGCCTGCGCGGCGAGCGCCGCGTTCAGCTTCGGATGAGAGTGGCCATGGATGTTTACCCACCAGGATGAAATGCCGTCCAGAATCTTGCGTCCATCTTCGGTGTAAAGATAAACGCCTTCGCCGCGCACAATCCCAAGCGGCTCCGGAGCGGTCCGCATCTGCGTATACGGGTGCCACAAGTGCGCGCGATCTCGATCCGCCAGGCTCATGGTGTGTTTGACGCAAAAAACGGCGCGAGAATCCGCTCGCGGTCCAGGTTCACGGCACTCCATGCCGCAATCGCGTCCGGAGTCAGTGGATGGAAGAACGGCATTTCGCCGAGTACCGGCACGCTTCCATAGCGTTCAATGGCCGCGCGATTAGCCGGGATCAGGTCACCCACCATAAATACACCCACGGCCTTGATCCAGCGCGCGTGCAGAGCTTCCAGCGTGAGCAGCGTGTGATTAATGGTCCCGAGTCTGCTGCGCGCCACGATCAACACCGGCAGTTCCAGCATGACCATCCAGTCCGCCATCAAGTGAATTTCGTTCACCGGGACCAGCACGCCGCCCGCGCCTTCGACGATCCAGCCCGTGCTCTCGTCCGCGGGGGGCGAATCGCGAAGCGACGGTAGATCGATGCGCGTCCCCGCGAGTTCCGCCGCGATATGCGGCGAGAGCGGCTCCGGCAGCCGCACGCCTTGGTCGAATATTTCATCGTCCTGGCAAACGGCTAAGCGGCGCACCGTGGCGGTATCGTCGTCGCTGCCCGTCTGGATCGGCTTCCAATAGCGCAGCGGCGCGGCGCCGCGATACCGATGCATCAGCGCCGCACAGGCCACGGTCTTGCCGACGCCGGTATCCGTGCCGGTGATGAAGAGTCCTCTCATTCTGCCAATGCCCCGCGGAGTGCCTCGGAAAAGCGGTCCAGCGTGGCTTCGGAAAGCCCTTCGTTCACCGCCACGCGCAGCCGCGCGGTTCCGGGAGCGACCGTAGGTGGCCGGATGGCGCGCACGTCGAAGCCCTCCGCTTGCAGCCTGCCTGCCACGGCGACGGCTCGTTCATTTTCTCCAAGGATGACAGGGATGATTTGCGAAGTCCCGGGTATTTCAAGTAAGCCCCGCAGATAGCGAGCCCGGTTGAGCAGGCGCTCGCGGCGGTCCGGCTCGGCCGCGATTACCTCCATCGCCGCTTCGAGCGCCGCAGCCAGGGCCGGCGGCGGAGCCGTTGAGAAAATGAACGGCCGCGCGCGCTGCACCAGATGTTCGATCGCCGCCGCTGACCCAGCCACGAATGCGCCGCCCACGCCCAGCCCTTTTCCAGCCGTATTCACCGAAACGAAGACGTCTTCGTTAATACCAGCGTCTTCGATAAGCCCGCTGCCTCGCGAGCCGTAAATCCCCACGGCGTGGGCCTCATCGACGACGAGCGCCGCTCCCTGCTCCCGGCACAGCGCGGCGTAAGCTGCCAGCGGCGCCGCATCGCCATCCATGCTGAACAGAGATTCCACGACCACGAACCGTTGGCCCGCGCCATCGTGCGAGCGCAGCAGCCGGGCGAGCGCATCCACGTCGTTATGCGGAAAAATCACGCGGCGCGCGCGCGATAGGCGCATGCCGTCGATCAGACTCGCGTGATTGCGCTCATCGGAGAAGATCGCGTCGCCCTCTTCGGGGAACGTGGAGAGCACGGCGAGATTGGCCAAATAACCGCTGGAAAAATACAGGCTGCGTTCGGCGTGCTTGAACGCAGCGAAGTTCCGCTCTACACGCGCGAAGCATTCGCGCTCGCCTCGCAGCAGGCGGGAGCCGGTACTGCCCACTCCTTCGCGCATCGCCGCATCCGCCATGCGGCGCTTCAACAGCGGATGTTGCGAGAGACCTAAATAGTCGTTGGATGTGAGATCAATGCCGGCGGGTGGACGGAGAGACCGGCGCAACCCTGCGGAATCGAGAGCCTCCAGCCGCTGGCCGATCCGGCGCGCGAGGCTCACCTGAACCCCCACGTCAGGCATGCGTCTCTTCTGAAGCGGCATTCGCGGCGATCAGCCGCATACCCAATTTTTCGAACAGCGCGCGGTCGTCATTGGCTTCGGGATTGGGCGTAGTCAGCAGCTTCTCGCCCATGAAGATGGAATTCGCGCCGGCCAGGAAGCACAACGCCTGCGCTTCATCGCTCAGCGAAAGGCGGCCCGCGCTCAGCCGCACGATGGAGGCGGGCATTAGGATTCGTGCCGCCGCGATCATGCGCACGAGTTCCAGCGGATCTTCGGCGCGCTGGCCGGCCAGCGGCGTTCCCTCCACGCGTACCAGCATGTTCACCGGAACGCTCTCCGGATGCGGCCGCAGCGAGGATAGTTCGCGCAGCAGGCGGTAACGCTCCGCGCGGCTTTCGCCCATGCCGATAATTCCTCCGCAGCATACCGTTACGCCGGCGCGGCGCACGCGCTCGAGCGTCGCCAAGCGGTCACCGTAGGTCCGCGTGCTGATGATCGCGCCGTAAAACTCCGCCGACGTATCCAGGTTATGGTTGTACGCGGTGAGGCCGGCTTCAGCCAGTGCGTCGGCTTGGTCCTGTGTAAGCATTCCCAGTGTGCAGCAGGCCTCCAGGCCAAGCTCGCGCACGCCGCGCACCATCTTCAATACACGCTCGAAAGGCTCGCCGGTGGGGATGTCGCGCCAGGCCGCGCCCATGCAGAACCTGGTGGCGCCCTGGGCTTGGGCATTGCGGGCGGCCGTCAGCGCCTCGTCGACATTCAGGAGTGTCTCGCGTTGCACGCCTGTTTTGTAGTGGGCGGACTGCGGGCAGTAGGCGCAGTCCTCGGGGCAGCCTCCGGTTTTGATGCTTAGCAGCACGCAGCCTTGTACTTCTGAGGCGCGGTGATGCGTGCGATGAACGGACTGCGCGCGGAAGATCAAGTCGGGAAGCGGGGCGCTGTAAATGGCCTCGATCTCGGGCAGGCTCCAGTCATGGCGAAAGGCGCCACACCCGGTCTGATCGGGCGCGTTGTGGGAGGGATGTTCTTGATAAGCCAAGACTTCATTTTAGCGCCCACGCGGGACGCGAAATGCAACGCAATATTCATTTGCTCCGTCCATCAGGATCGCGTATTCTTTCAGGTAAGGCGGCGCCGCACAGGCGCCCAGTGGGAGCGGCGGAGGGTCACATGCCGATTGAAAAAACAAGATTGCGGAAGTTGGCAGTAGTGCTGGTTTTCACGCTTGGCGGCGCGGGTGGCGCGTTCGCGCAATCCGGCGCGGGGCTGGGTAGCGTTTCCGGCACCGTGCAGGATGCCTCCGGCTCAGCCGTGCCCGGCGCGATGGTGGTGGTGGAGAATGGGGCCAGAGGGCTGCGCCGCAGTCTGGAAACCACCAGCCAGGGTCAATTTACCGCAGCGGCGTTGACGCCTGACGCGGGCTACAAAGTGACCGTGACCAAGAGCGGGTTCGCGGCGTATGAAGCCTCCAATATTACGGTTGCGGTGGGCCAGAACGTGGTCCTGACCGTTCCTCTGGCCGTCGCCACCACGGCCACCACAGTGGATGTGCTGGCCACCGGCGCGGGCGTTGAAACCACCAAGACCGATGTTTCCCAGGTGGTGAGCCAGCGGCAGATTCTGGATTTGCCGATCAACGGCCGGCGCGTGGATTCGTTCGTGCTGCTGACCCCGGCGGTTTCCATGGACGGACAATTCGGACTGCTCAGCTTCCGCGGCGTGGCCGGCCATAACAACTTCATGACCGACGGAAACGACACCACCAACGGGTACTTCAATGAGAACGCCGGACGTACGCGCATTTCCAGCCCCATCTCGCAGGAAGCGGTTCAGGAATTCCAGGTGGTCTCCAACAACTTCGCGGCCGAATACGGCGGCGCAATGGGCGGTGTGATCAATACCATTACCAAGAGCGGCACGAACGCCACGCACGGCACCGCATACTGGTTCTTCCGCAACCGCTCCCTCAATGCCCGCGACCGCTACGCCATTTCGCCCACGCTGAACAACAACCCGCAAGACATCCGCCATCAATCCGGCGGGAGTTTGGGTGGGGCGCTGGTCAAGGATAAGCTGTTCTATTTTTTCAATTACGAGGCTACCCGCCGCAACTTCCCGGCCCAGGCATCGCTGACCAGTCCCGGTCTATTTACGTCGGCCGGCACCCTCAATGCCGCCGGGAATCCATGCCCCGATCCGGCCGCGACGGTTAAGGCCACGGCGCAGCAGTGCCAGACGGCGATTCAGCTGATCACCACTCGCAACTTCGGAATCGTGCCGCGAAAAGTGACCCAGGATCTAGGCTTTGGCCGCATCGACTACCACCTGAGCGACCGCGACAGTTTGAGTTTCAGCTTGAGCATGTTGCGTTGGGTATCGCCCAACGGCATACAGGCGACGGGAATCGTTTTCAACACCGGACTAGCCATTGGAGGCAATGCCGATTCCACTGTCCGCAATGCTTATGGGAAGGCGCAATGGACACGGATCATCAGCCCGACCATGCTCAATGAAGCCCGCTTCGGCTGGTTCAAGGACAGGTTGTTCGACGATGCCAGCGCGGACTTCTCGTCTCCTGGCCTGGGGCGCGCCGAACTGACGGTCAACAGCACCAACAATCTTGGCGTTGCGTCCCAGTATCCGCGCTTGAACCCCAGCGAGCGCCGCTTTCAATTCTCAGACAACTTGAGTTGGACCAAGGGTGCACATACCATGAAGTTCGGTTTCGATGCCTCTTCCACGCAGGACTTCCAGAGACAACTCATCAACCAATTTGGAACCTACACCTACGCCACATTGAACAACTTCGCGTTGGATTTCAGCGGCAACACCAGCGGCGCCAAGAACTGGGTCACCTACGCACAGCGCTTCGGCAACCCGGTTGTGGATGTCACTCTCAACAATTACGGCTTTTACGGCCAGGATTCCTACCGGCTGAACTCGCGCTTGCTGGTCAACTTCGGCATCCGTTACGAATACACGTCCATCCCGCAGCCGTCCACGGTGAATCCGGACTATCCCCAGAGCGGCGTGATTCCGACAACGAAGACAAACTGGGCGCCCCGCGTGGGCCTGACCTATAGCCTGACCAAAGATCAGAAGACCATCCTGCGCGCCGGCTACGGGATGTTTTACGCGCGCTATCAGGGCGGTTTAATCAACACCTTCTTCACCAACAACGCCGTCTACCAGCAATCACTCACATTCAATCGCGCCAATGCCGCGCAACTTGCCGCGGGCGCCGTGTATCCGAATTTCCTGCCGGCCTCCGCGTTCACCGCGGCCCCTGGAACGGGCGACATCACCATCCCCGACAAGAATCTGCGGAACCCCTATACGCATCAGGGCAATCTAGGCATTGAGCGGCAGATCAGTTCCACCATCAACGTGAACGTCTCCTACTTGTGGAGCCAAGGCGTCCGGCTATACGGTGTGCGCGATCTGAACATCGGACCGTTGGGCGCGCCCGTGACCTATTCGATCATGGACACCACCAACACCAACGTGGTCGGGACTTATGCGACACCCACGTATCGCGGTCCGCGGCCGGACTCGCGTTACCGGCGGGTGAATCAGGTGGAGAATCCAGGCCTCAGCTACTATAACGCTCTGGCGGTTCAGGTGAACAAACGCTACTCTCATGGCTTTCAGACCGGAGTATCCTACACGTGGGCTCACGCCATTGATTTAAACCAGAGCGGAGGGGACAACAATATTTTCTTTAGCTCCGGGCCAACCAGTTATGCGAACGGCGACTTTGCAGCTGAAAAAGGCTCCGCCATCAACGATACGCGCCACCGCTTTGTCGTCAATTCCGTTTGGAGCCCGACATTCAGTAGAAGCAATTCGGCGGTCGCGCGTTACCTGATCAACAATTGGCAGCTCAGCCAGGTCACCACGCTGCAGTCTGCCCAGCCCACCAATTCCACCGTTACCGTCAGCGGCAATGCGTTTTCCGGAGCGCTGGTTACGGCTTCGCTGAACGGCTGCGGCTGCGGATTCGGCCGCGTGCCGTTCCAGCCAGTCAGCAATTTGGATCTGGATCAAATCTACAGAGTGGATGCGCGGTTGGTCAAGAAACTGCCGTTCAACGAGCGCGTTACGGGCTACCTGCAGTTTGAAGCCTTCAACATGTTCAATACGCAGTACGATACGGTGCGCCGCACGGCCGAGTACAACCTGGTGGGAACCCAACTGCGCTACATCCCTTCCTACGGCGAGGGCAGCTCAACGCGAGTGAGCCCCGACGGCACCAGCGCGCGCCGCGGGCAAGTGAGTCTGCGAATCACGTTCTGAAGGCCACGTGACCGCTACCGGGCCGCGACCATCAGGGAGTGGTGCTCCAACCCGGGACAGCAGTTCCGGCCCGCAATTTCGCGATAATAAGAGCGGCGTGGTCCCGCGCATTCTGATCGCCGTCTTGCTCGCTCTGCCCGCATTCGCGGACTGGGTGGAGTACCGTTCCGGCCCCTTCCACGTGTTCACCGACGCCGGGGATCGCGAGGGACGCGAGGCACTCACCCGTTTGGAGCAGCTCCGTCACGTACTAGGCACGCAGCTCGGCAAGCCGGACCTGACGACGGTATTTCCGGTTCACGTGGTCCTGTTTTCCAATCAGAAGGCGTACTTGCCGTACGTGCTGCCGAAGCCGCTGATCGATGGCGGTTTTGCCACGTTGGCGGCGTGGACCGCCGATACGCCCATGGCGCGGGATCTGCTGCGCGCGATCACGCAGCGTTTGATCGGCGACAACGCGGGCCGCATGCCGGATGAAATCGAAACCGCGCTGGAAGATCTTTTTTCGACGATCCAGGTCAGCGCCACGCGCGTATCGCTGGGCGCGCCGCTCCGGGAGGGCGAGCTCACCGGCGGCCGGCTGCGCGCATGGGCAAAGTTGCAAATGCTCGCGACTCAACCCGACTTCAGCGGAAAACTCCGCATCTATCTCAACAACCTGCAACAGGCCGGGGAAGAAGGCACGGCGTCTCGCAACGCGTTTAACCTGACCGCCGGGCAGCTGGCCGAGCGCGCCGACGCGTACGCGCGCACGGGAAAGTTCGAATCGGCGCCGATGATCGGGCGCGCGTTGAATCCAAATCGCGATTTCATCGAAAAGGAAGTACTTAAGCCGGCGATGGATGCCTTGCTTGCGGAACTCAAGGCGCAGGGCACGAATTTCCCCCCCGAGAGTCCGCGCGGGTTGCTGGCCAAGAACAATCTGGCATCGCTCGAGCTGGCCACCAAAGCCGTTCCCAAGTGGGCCGAGCCGCACTTCAGAATAGCGGCTCTTGAAACGAATCCCGGCGCGAAGGTGGGGCGCCTGAAAGCCGCCGCGAATCTCGATCCGCGGAACTCCGGGTATTGGCAGCTTCTGGCGAGGGCCCAGGCGGAGGCCGGCTTGCTCGCCGATGCCGAAAAATCGTGGACCGCCGCCGAGCGGGCCGCTCCCAATTCCGCCGAGCGCGCGCGTATTCACCAGAGCAAGCTGGATCTGCAGGAACGCCGCGCGGAGGCCGATCTGGCCGAACGCCGCCGTCTGCGCGAAGAGGAAGCCCGCGAGTTACAGAATCTGAAAGACGCGGCGCTGGCGGAAGTGCGCGCAGCCGAACGCGGTGCAAACGAACGTCTTGCCGAAAACGCGGGCAGCACCAAAGGCGCGGTTGCCTGGTACGGCGATCCCACCGGGACAGAGGTGGTGGGGATGCTCACGCGCGTGGACTGCATGGCGAGCGGCGCGATGCGATTGACGATCGCTCTGGAAGCGGCTGCGGGACCGGCGCCGGCGCCGTCCACCGGGGGTCGCGCCGCCGTCAAGGGTTCACCGCGAGCGAAAGCCAAGCAGGGGGCCGCCGCGCCTGCCACGCCGGCGCGGGTACTTCTGATTCGCGATCCCAATCAACTCACCATCGCTAATGGGTCCGGACAGGCCGAATTCGCCTGCGGCGCGCAGCGCCCGCCGCGCAAGATTGAAGTGCGGCACAACGCTCAGGCCGATCCTAAACTGGGGACGGCAGGCGACGTAGTGATGGTAAAGTTTCCCTGATGGGGAGTGCGCCAAAATCCGCGCAAGCCGTGGTTTCCTGGGCGCGTTGGATCGCCATCGGCGTCTTCGTGTTGTCGTCGTCGTTGAACTATCTGGACCGCCTGCTGCTGGCCGCGCTGGCGCCTACCATCAAGACCGAGTTCCAGCTTTCGAATACGCAGTACGGCGAAATCATCTCCGTCTTTTCCATCGTTTACGCGCTGGCGGCGCCGCTGGCCGGGTGGTTCGTGGATCGCGTGGGCCTGAATGCGGGCATTTACGTCGCGATGAGCGTGTGGTCGCTGGCGGGCGCGGCCACGGGATTCACCACTAGCCTGCCGGGACTGCTGGCGTGCCGGACCGTACTGGGCATCGGTGAGGCCGGCGGCATTCCGTGTACCGGCAAGGCGAATGGGTTGTATCTTGCGTCCAGGGAACTGGCGCTGGGCACGGCGCTGAATCAGGTGGGCATCACCATCGGCAGCGTGGCCGCGCCGTTGCTGGTGGCGGCGCTCGCGCCCGCGTATGGCTGGCGCTACACGTTCGTGCTCACGGGAGCGCTGGGATTTGTGTGGATTCTTGTATGGTGGGCGGTCTCACGGCGTATTCCGCCTGGAGTGCAGGCCTCGGCCGCGCCCAGGTTGCCCGTTCGCGATATTCTGCGAGACCGCCGCTTGTGGGGCCTGATCGCCGCGAACGCGCTGGTGATGACGCTGTACACGCTGTGGACCAATTGGACCACCGTGTATCTGGTCCAGGAGCTCCACTTGAGTGCAATCGACGCCAACCGGCGGTTCGCCTGGATCCCGCCGGTGTTCGCGACGGCCGGCGGTTTTTTCGGCGGCTGGATGGCGTTTCGCGCGATTCGCGGCGGCGGTGATGTGTTCGCGTCGCGCATGCGCGTGTGCTGGGTCGCGGCTGTGTTTCTGTTGGCCACGGCGCTGGTCCCCCTCGCGGCCTCGCCGGTTACCGCTGTTGGAGCCATCAGTTTGAGTTTCTTCTGGTGCCTGGCCATCTCGACCAACTTGTACGCTATGCCCATCGACTGGTTCGGCGCGGGCCGCGCGGCGTTCAGCGTGTCTGCCATCACCTGTTCGTTCGGACTGATGACCGCCGTGATCTCCCCGGCAATCGGCGCCGTGGTGGATCGATTTGGCTTCGCGCCGGTGTGCGTCGCGATGGCCGCGCTGCCCCTGGCCGGAATCGCGGTTTTGCGGCTGAGTGCGCGATGAAGGATCTTGGGCAGGCAGCCCCAGTTGAGATTCGCCGCGCGAACGGCCAGGACATCCCCCGAATCGCCGAGATTCAGGCCGCCTCCCCTGAGGCCGCCCAGTGGGACCCGCCGAGTTACCTGAACAATGACGTGTGGGTAGCCGCAAAGGGCTCGGCCATCGTGGGATTTCTGGCGGCCCGCCAAACGGCGCCCGGAGAGAGCGAGATTCTGAATCTGGCGGTGGAGCCAGCGGCGCGGCGCATGGGAGTAGGCTATCGCCTTGTCCGTCAAGCACTTGAGAGCCGGAGCGGGGAATGGTTTCTGGAAGTCCGGGCCTCGAATGTGGCCGCCATCCGGTTGTATGAGGACTTGGGTTTTGTCCGTTCGGGTAGGCGGGAAAACTATTACGGCAAACCACCCGAAGCGGCTATTGTCATGAGGTTTTTTTCATGATATTGTCATAGCGCAGCCGGAGATTTCCGGTTGCTTTTACACATGAACGTGGTTCTCACTGACCCACCGAGCCCGCATAGAAATCATCAAGAGACTCGGCGTGGCCCTCACGCGTATCCCATCGAATTCGGCGTGCGCGGTACCACAAGAAAAGGAGAGGTGTCACTGATGGAGCTTACAAATCAAGACGAATTGAAGGCGCACCTGATGGCGACGAATGAGTCGTTCAAGGTGTTGGCGGAGCAGCACGCCCAGTTGAAGCAACGACTGGAAGCGATTGAGGCGAAGCCGCACTTAACCTTGTCCGACGAAGACGAAGAACATCAGATCAAGAAACAGAAGCTGCGGCTGAAGGACCAGATGAATCAGATACTGGCCCAATATAGAGCGCAGCAGGTGGCTTAAGCAGTTTCAGGCCACTGGCCGTTGGGTGTGCCGATCATGAAAATCCTCAGCCGGGCCCGCAAGGGTCCGGCTTTTGGTTTCTGGGGCCCTCGCCTCACTCCCCTCACTGGAAGGCTTGGGTGAGGGAGTAGTGGGCCAGCTTGAAGTAGAGTCCGGCCAAAGTGCAATCAGGCCCATTTCGGTTTGTAGGTACCTAGGACGCTCCAGGAGCGACTTTCGGCCGT
>CAMAUG010000110.1 GCA_945861255.1 Candidatus Sulfopaludibacter sp. SbA3 | reverse complement strand
GTCATAGTCAAGGGCCGCTCTCTTTCTCACCGAAACATGTCTTGATACATATGTTTCGGCGTCGGCGAGCGGCCTTTGGTTAGCGGCTAGTGTGAGATATCCGGGCTAGCGCCAGGTTGGACGGCGATTGCAAACGCTAAGCCGCTGCGAAATAGGAGCGGACGGCGTCGACAATGCGGGCACTCGCATGTCCGTCGCCGTACGGATTGTGCATGCGCGATCGCCGCTCGTACTCGGCTTGGTCGTCCAACAGCAGAGCCGTCTGTTCAATGATGCGCTCCGGGTCGGTGCCTACCAGCCGCGCCGTGCCGGCCTCCACCGCCTCCGGACGTTCGGTTTTGTCGCGCATGACAAGCACGGGCTTCCCGAGCGACGGACCTTCTTCCTGGATGCCGCCGGAATCTGTCAGCAGGACATGGGCGCGCCGCATCAAGTCGACGAACGGAACATAGGCCAGCGGCTCCATCAGATGGATAGCGGCGATGCCGGACAGTTCGCGGTTCACGATGCCACGCACGTTGGGATTGGGATGCACGGAATAAACGATCTCCGTATCTCCTCGCTCGGCGATGCGCTTGAGAGCCGCGCAGATGCCGAGAAATCCATCGCCAAAGCTCTCGCGCCGGTGCGCCGTGACCAGGATCAGCTTCTTGCGCCCATCGAGCGAAGGCAATCCTGCGCCCTGCAAATCTCCCGATTCCAGCCCGGCACGGATTGCGAGCACGGCGTCGATTCCAGAATTACCCGTGATGAACACGCGCGCGGAATCCACGCCTTCGCGCCGCAGGTTCGCGGCCGCCGTTGCCGTGGGCGCGAAGTGCAGGGTGGCCAGGCGCGAAGTCAATACGCGATTCATTTCTTCCGGGAACGGCTGCTGGACGTCGCCCGTGCGCAACCCCGCTTCCACGTGCCCCACCGGAATTGCGCGATAGAAGGCGGCCAGCGCGCCGCATAACGTAGTGGTGGTATCGCCCTGCACCAGAATCATATCCGGGCTTTCGGCCGCCAAGACCGGCTCCAGCGCGGCGACGATTCGCGAAGTGGAGGCAAACAGGCTCTGCCCCGCGTGCATCACGTCCAAATCGTAATCCGTAACGATGGAAAATGCCAGGAGCGCCTGATCCAACAATTCGCGATGCTGCGCGGTTGCCGCCACGCGGGTGTGGAACTCGCCAGGCACCTCGCGAAACCGGTGGATCAACGGAGCGAGTTTGATCGCCTCCGGCCTGGTTCCGAAAACGAAAAGTATTTTCTTCAAAAGGGGGTAGGCGGCGGGGGCACTACTTGTGCCGGTAGGTGATGCGTCCCTTGGTCAGATCGTAGGGCGACATCTCCAGCGTCACCCGATCACCCGCCAGCACGCGGATGCGATTGCGGCGCAACTTGCCCGCCAAGTGGGCCAATATGGTGTGTTCCTGATCCAGCTGCACGCTGAACAGGCCGCTCGGAAACTTTTCAACCACTGTACCGGTAACTTCGATCGCGTCTTCTTTACTCATTTTCCTCCCATATGAATTATAGACTAACCCCCGCCGACATCGCGATGCGGAACGCCGGAACATAGGTCCGGGCCCGCGGTTCCCGTAAACCTGCCTGCCGCGCCAGCGCCACTAACTCGGATGACTTGAACGCAGCCTCCACCGAAATCGCACCGTCGTACACCGATACCGGATGCCATCCCAGCAGCCACTGCGTCTTGGAAATGAAGTAGTAGGGAACCGGGTGCCGCAGCAGGTCGATGGTCAGTACGCCGCGCCGCGCCACCGCGCCGAAGCCCGCCAGCAGATCCACCACCTGCCGGTCCGTGAAATGATGCAGGAACAGAGAGTTGAACACGTAATCGAAGCTCTTCGGCCGGAACGGTAGCACAAACGCGTCGCCAGCGACCCTCGGCCCCGGGCATGTTTCGAGGTGCCACTCGATATAGTCGAGCGAAGTCACGCGCGCCCGCGGCCGCAAGGCGCGAATCTCCGCGCCCATGTCACCCGAAGCCGCGCCCACATCCAGCACGGAAGCGTCTTCATGTTCGGGGATGTTCTCCGCGATCAACTTCCGCAACGTGCTGAGTCCACCCCAGCGCCGGTTAATCCGCGCCAGGTCGATCAGGTTCGGCCGCGCTTGCTCGGCCGGCAACGTATCGAGAATCTCCGGCTTGAGAACCCGGCCCCCCAAACAATGCATCTCACCAGACTAGAGTTTCGGGGACAGGCTACGCAATTACCGACTGGTCCGAACAAGCCCATCCACTATGTGGTGAATACCCATCACCACTTCGATCACTGCGGCGGGCACCGCACGCTTCGCGCGCAGTGCGCCACCAGTGTCACGCACCAGGGGAATCGCGAATATTATGAGAACGTCCTGTTCAACCCGGCCCAAACACTGCAACCGGATCGATTCTCCACGTTCTATCCGTACTTCTCGGGAGGCAGACGGCCGCTGCCCTTCGAGACAGTGAACCAAAAATTCGTCCTGAGCGACGGCGTTCGGATCGTGGATCTTTACCCGGTGCAAGGGTTGAATCACGTGGCCGGGATGCTGTTGGTATATTTCCCCAAGGAAAAGATCCTGGTGAATGCCGACCTGTACACGCCGCCCGCGCCAGGCGCGCCCCTACCCGCGTCGAACGCGAATATGCGCTCTCTCCAGCAAAACATCCAGCGGCTGAAGCTGGACGTGGCGCAACACGTGCCCATCCACGGGCAACCCGGACCGGGGGACCAGTTCGCACAGATCGTGGGAAGGTAGGCGCGAGAGTTCCGCGCTCGCCGCGCCGTGTTGGCAAGAACGTCTCCCGCGCGCGGTCCGTGGGGATCGCCACCCACGCGGGCGCGTTGCACGCGATTCGTTAGCTATGCGATTTAGGGACCCGATTCGCTTACAACGGTTCCCACGGGTTAAGGAGCGTGGCCCCCAGGTCGTCGTAGTCTCTGACGTTGCGCGTGACCAGTGTTAACTCATGCTCCCACGCCGTGGCGGCAAGAATGCCATCCGCCATGCTGAGCGGGCGTCCTGCGATCTGGCGCTGCCCGCTCAGTACGCCCCACCGTTCGGCGATGGTCAGCGTCACTGGCAGAATCCGGCCCGTGAAGAAGGGTATGAGATCGTTCTCCAGCCAGTCCTGAAGCTGGGAGCGGCGCTTGCTCTCGGGCAAGATGGTCAGCCCCTTGCGCAGTTCGCCGACGGTGACAACGCTCAGATGAAGGGTGGCGGCTTCTTGTGCGAGAACCCAGGCATTGACCCGAGTGTCCGGCCGGGAACGAATGATCTCTGAAGGGATGTTCGTGTCAAGCAGAAAACCGCTCATAGAGCGATGTCACGGCCAGGGGAAGAGTCGCGACGGAAATCCAGATCATCAGCCAGACCTCTTACCTTCGCGCATACGTCCACCAGCGTGCGTATTGCAGGGGCCTCGCCCGGCAAGACCGGCGCGTTCTGCTCAGCCAATTCCAGCAACCACCGGTCAACGGTCAATCCGCGAGCCTGCGCCTGTTTCTGAAAGCGAGCGGCTCGATCTTCAGGAATTTCGATGGTTAAGTTCATGGCCCGCGCCTCCTTCTTCCACAGTACCGGATATGGGGCTTTCTGTCACGAAGTCCGGGTTCACGTGACGCCGGTCCGCGGTTTCGGGATCTGCGAACGACCGAACGTTTCCTGGCGGATCGCATCTCAGACCCAGACGGTGCTCCGGCGCAAGACCGAAGCCCATCCGGACGCACAGATCGTCGAGCAGTTTATCCGCCTAGGCGGTGGTCAACATCGACAATCGCCCTGGTGATGTGGGCTGTGGTCCACTTGATACAGGGTCGCTACTTTCCGGCGTTAAACCGCGTCTCCGCCTCTGCCCAGTTCACCACGTTCCACCACGCGTTGATGTAATCGGGGCGGCGGTTCTGGTATTTCAAATAGTAGGCGTGCTCCCACACGTCCAGGCCGATCACCGGGAATTTGCCTTCCATGAGCGGGCAATCCTGGTTGGCGGTGGAGGTAATATCGATCGCCGAGCCGGATTTCACCAGCCATGCCCAGCCCGATCCAAAGCGCCCGGCGGCGGCGGCGTTGAATTTTTCCTTGAAGCCGTCGAAGCCGCCAAAGGTCGCGGTGATGGCCGCGGCCAGGTTGCCCACGGGCGCTCCACCGCCGTTCGGTCCCAGAATGTTCCAGAACATCGAGTGATTGTAGTGCCCGCCGCCGTGGTTGCGGACCGCCGTCTTGATGGCGTCCGGCGCGATGGCGCAATTCGAGGCCAGCAGTTCTTCCAGGCTCTTCGAAGCCAGATCCGGCGCCGATTCCAGCGCCTTATTCAGGTTCGTGATGTAGGCCTGATGATGCTTGCCGTGGTGAATCTCCATCGTCATCGCGTCAATGTGCGGCTCCAGCGCCGTGGGCGCATAAGGTAGCGGGGGAAGTGTGAATGCCATAGCCAAGTGTCTCCTATTTAGTTGGTGGATGCTTTTTCGTAAGCTTCGGCGATGCGGAACATCGCGGTTTCATTGAAATGTTTGGTCAGAATCTGCATGCCGACGGGCAGACCCTCCGGCGTCCGGCCGCACGGAACGCTCATGCACGGGATACCGGCCAGCGATCCCGTGACCGTATAAATGTCCGCCAAATACATGGCGGCCGGATCGTTGACCTTTTCGCCGATCTTAAACGCGGGGAACGGGGAGACGGGCGCGACGATGGCGTCCACTTGTTCAAACGCCCTCTCGAAATCGCGAGCGATCAGCGTGCGGACTTTCTGGGCCTTCAGATAATACGCGTCATAATAACCGTGGCTCAGCACATACGTGCCCAGCATGATGCGGCGCTTGCATTCGTCGCCAAAGCCTTCGTCGCGCGACAAGCGGTACATCTCGGAAAGCGTCTGGGCCTTCGAAGAGCGCGCAGTATAGCGCACGCCGTCGTAGCGCGCCAGGTTCGCGCTGGCCTCCGCTGTCGCGATGATGTAGTAGCACGCCACCGCGTATGGCGTGTGCGGAAGCTGAATATCGCGCACCTCGCACCCCAGCTTTTTCAGCGTGTCGACGGCGGCCATGATGCGGTCGCCGGTTTCGCTCGCCAGACCGTCGAAATATTCGCGCGGCACGCCGATCTTCATGCCGCGCACATCGCCATTGGGTGCGGTGTAATCCGGCACGGGCGCGAAGGCCGATGTCGCGTCCATTTCATCGCGCCCCGCGATTACCTGTAACAACCGCGCGGCATCGCGCACCGTGCGCGCGAACGGGCCGATGTGGTCCAGCGAACTCGCGAACGCCGTCAATCCGTACCGCGAGACGCGCCCATAAGTAGGGGTGACGCCGTTGATGCCGCAAAACGATGCGGGCTGGCGGATGGATCCGCCCGTATCCGAACCCAGCGACAGCACTGCCGTGCCCTGCGCCACCACCGCCGCCGAGCCGCCGCTGGACCCACCCGGCACGCGGTCCAGCGCCACCGGATTCCGCACCGGCCCAAACGCCGAATTCTCGTTCGACGAACCCATGGCGAACTCATCGCAGTTGGTCTTGCCCAGGATCACGCCGCCGGCTTGCTCCAGACGAATCACGGCGGTCGCGTCGTAGGGTGGAATGTAGTTCGCCAGCAGCTTCGATCCGCACGTGGTTTTCAAACCGCGCGTGACGATGACGTCTTTCACCGCGATGGGAACGCCCGCCAGCGGCCCCGGGTCTTCGCCCTTGGCGATCTTCGCGTCCACGGAGCGCGCGGCGTTCAACGCGCGCTCCGGCGCGAACGTCAGATACGCGTTGGTCTTGGGGTTCTCGGCCTCGGCGTGGGCCAGGGCTTGCCGGGTGAATTCCTCCGCGCTGAATTCCTTTGCGAACAGGCCGGCGCGGATGGAATCGATGGTGTGGCCAGCGTTGGTGTAACGGGTGAGGCTCATCGTTCAATCACTCGGGGAACTTTGTAATATCCGCCGCTGGTCACCGCCGCGTTGGCAACGGCATCGGCGTTCGAAAGCGGCGCGCGCTCGCGGTCTTCCCGCAGCGTCGCTGTCTCTTCGGCGTCGTAGAGCACTTGCGCCATGGGTTCCACGCCGCTTGTATCCAACTCACTCAACTTGTCGATGTGTTGCAGGATGCCGTCCATGTCGCGCGCCATCCGGGCGACCTCTTCCTCGGTCAGCGCAAGATTGGCCAGCTCCGCCACGCGCCGGATGTCCGCTTCGCCGATCTTCACGCGGAGTTCCTGTTCTTTGATTGCCGGTACAGCGCGTCGAGCACGGGGTCCTGAATGCCGGACGCCGAAGCCGCCGCCGCCATCGCGCGCCGCGGCAGCGTGGGGGAGGCCGCATCCGCACGTCCCGGCTGAAAACGCGGCAGCTTCGACGACGCCATGGGCCGGAAGTCGATTTCGGTCACCAGCGGTTCGCCTAACACGCCCGCCAGGTTGCGGAGCAGGAAATACCGCAGCGTGTTGAGCTGCCTCTGCCAGACCATGTCTTCCACTTCCACCACTAGCGTCCCCCGTACCAGCGACCGCACGCGGCTGTGCTCGGCGATCTTCTTGCCCGCCGCCATATCCCAAGCCGCACGTGCGCGCGTCTCCGGATCGGTGGCGTCTTTAGGCAGCTTTACTTTTCCGATGAGGCGGCCGGCACGTTCCATGGGATCTAGCGCAGCGGGGGAACCCCAATTCTAACACGCGGACTTGCGATGCTCAGCTCCGCTTGTTGGGAAGGATTTGCTATACCTGACAGTTGGCTCGCCTCATCCTGGCTTCGCAATCCCCCCGCCGCCGCGAACTTCTGATGGCGGCCGGTTTCCACTTCACCGTGCGCGTGCCTGACGTCGATGAAACGCGCCGCGAGAATGAAGCACCCGCAGACTATGTCCGCCGCCTTGCGCGCGAAAAAGCTGAAGCGGCTTGGCAGGGCAACGTCGAAATCGTTCTGGGCGCCGATACCGCCGTCGTGGCCGGTGATCTTGTCCTCGGCAAGCCCGCGGACGCCGACGATGCGCGGCGGATGCTGCGCACGCTCTCCGGGCGCGAGCATACCGTGATGACCGGAATCTGCCTCCGCCACGCCGGCGGCGCAATCGAAGACCACGCCCAGACTCAGGTTTGTTTTTCCGAATTGTCCGATGCCGAAATCGACGCCTACGTGGCCAGTGGTGAATCCATGGATAAGGCCGGTGCGTACGCCATCCAAGGTCTGGCGTCGAAATTCGTGGAGCGCATCGACGGCTGCTATTTCAACGTCGTGGGCCTGCCCGTGCCGCTGGTGTATCGCCACTGGAAGACGCTGGTTCCCTGACAGGCCGGCGTGATAATATCCCCCATATGGCCAGTCCCGCCGCCAACGCGCAGCCGGTGACGCTGACGCCCGCAGTGCCCGAGCATATTCCGGAACTGGGCCGCATCTGCTACGCGGCCTTCAAGGAATTACAGGATCGCCACTCAGTGGTTGTGGACCTGCCCAGCGTACAAGCAGGGCGGCAGTTGATCGGTCTGCTGGTGGCCCGGCCTGAATACTACGGCGTGGCGGCCAAGGTGGGGAACGAACTGGCGGGGTCGAACTTCCTGAGCGTCGCCGATGAAGTGGCCGGCGTCGGTCCCATCACCGTGGATTCCGCATTCCAGGGCCGCGACATCGGGCGGATGTTGATGCTGGATGTGTTGCGGGAGGCACGCGACCGCGGTATCGCCAAGGTACGGCTGGTGCAGGAAGCCATTAACACCGGTTCCATTTCGCTGTACGCCCGGCTGGGGTTTGAAACGCGCCACGGCCTTGCGCTCATGCGCCCGGTGGCGGCGGTAACCGAGGATGCCAGCGTGCGGCGCGTGGTCCCGGCCGATCTCGATGTGCTCGACGCGCTCTGCCGACGCTTTTACAAAGTCAGCCGTCGCGCTGCGCTGGCCATGTTCCTGGAAGTTGGCTTCCCTGTGTTCGTCCGCGAACGCGGCGGCCGGATCGTGGCATACCTCGTACCCGGGTTCTTCGGCCACGGCGTCGCCGAGACCGAGGAGGACGCAGTGACGCTGGCGTCGCAGGCGGCGCGCATCTTGCCCGAACCCACCACGGTCTTCTGCCCGCTTGACGAGCATCCGCTGTTCCGCGCGTTCCTCGCCGCCGGCTTCCGGACTGTGAAGATGATGAACCTCATGACGTTTGGCCCATATGAGGAGCCGGACAGGGTTTGGATGCCGTCGATTCTGTATTAGCTGCCGGGCGTCCTTTGATATAAACTGAATGCAGGTCGGCCTCGGCAAGGGAGCCGACGAGCCCCGAACGTCACCTACATTGAGGGGAGATGGCCATGAAAGTAAGTTGGCTGCTTGTGCTAGCGCCATTGATCTGCCCGGTCGACGGCCAGGTCTCCCCGGCGCCTCCCACGGAATTCGGCAAGTCGCTCCAACCATTTTTCGCCAAGAACTGCTACTCCTGCCATAACGCCAAAGTGAAATCGGGCGGGTTGAATCTCGAAGCGTATAGTAGCGCGGCTTCGCTCAATCAGGAGCGCGATGCATTCGAAAAAATCCTCAAGAGGCTGCAAGCCGGTGAAATGCCGCCGAAGGGAATGCCGCGCCCGAACGACGGGGAACTCAAAGTAGTCACCAATTGGATCCAGGCTGAGTTCGACCGGGCGGACCGGCTGGCCAGACCACCGGCGGGGCGCGTGCTGGCCCGCAGGCTGAACCGCACCGAATACAACAATACGGTGCGCGACCTGCTGGGTGTGGACGACCAGCCCGCCAATGATTTTCCTCCGGACGATTCGGCTTACGGCTTCGATAACATCGCTCAGGCCCTCTCCATCTCTCCCACGCTCATGGAAAAGTACCTGGCTACCGCGGAACGTGTCGCCCGCGCCGCCGTGTTCGGACCTCAATTGAAAACCACGACGGCGGTGTTCTTGCCCACGGTACCGCGCCGCATGGAGTTCACGAACCGGCTCCGCGTGGAGCCGCCGGCCTATTATTCCATGGCCGATTATGATGCGACCGGTCTCTCGCAGCCAGGTTCCTTTCATTCGACCTACAAGTTTCCGGTCGATGGAGAGTATGTGATCCGAATCGTGGGGGCGGGCTTTCGCCCAAACGGATCCGACCCCGGACAAGTGACGTTTTGGTTCGATGGAAAGCTGATTCAGACCTTCCCGGTGGAAGTCAACGTGGAGGAGGTCGGTTTCGAGCGGCGGCCCGACCACTGGGATGTTCGCATGAACGTCAAAGCCGGAAACCATGAATTGGTAGCCGCCTTCCCGAATCAGTTTCATGGCCTGCCCACAATCCTCGGGGGACCGAATCCTTCGAAGACACCTTATGATCCGTGCAAGAAGCTGGGAAACGGCGCCGGCCGGTGTTTGGCCATCACCGTGAGGCAGCCCGAGGAAACCGACCCCTTCCTGGCCGAGCGCCGAAGGCAGCTAGTGGAGAGGCTCAAGGAGGACGAGTCGCATCCGCGCTTCGAGGGCATGGCCGTGGCCGAGGTCAACATTATCTGGCCCGCCGAGCTCAACCGGGCGCCATCGCCGGAAAGCGTGCGGAAAATTTATTCCTGCGGTCCTGTCGATGGCCGCTACCAGCCTGACTGCGTGCGCAAGATCCTGTCCAATCTGGCCAGCCGCGCGTACCGGCGTCCCGCCACCTCCGAGGAGACCGATGCGCTTGTGAAGATCGCCTCCGGCGCGCAACGGCGAGGCGGTTCTTTCGAGGAGGGGCTGTCGCTGGCCATCGCCACCGTGCTCGCGTCGCCTAATTTCCTGTTCCGCATCGATCGGTACAGAACCAGCGCGGAAAACGCGGGTTCGGCAAGCCAGTACGAACTTGCCGCGCGGCTTTCGTATTTTCTGTGGAGCAGCATGCCGGACGAGGAACTCTTGCGCGCCGCCGGGCAGGGCACGCTCCGCCGGCCGGAAGTGTTGGATGCCCAGGTCCGCCGGATGATGGCCGACCCCAAGGCGCAAGCGCTGATCGAAAACTTCGCGGGACAGTGGCTGGAGACACGCCGCCTGGAGTCGGTGCAGCCGGACCGTGAGCGTTACCCCGATTTCGACGATTACCTGCGAGCGTCCATCGTGAAAGAGACCCAGTTGTTCTTTCAGCACGTGATGCGGGATGACCGCAGCGTCCTCGATTTCATCGACGGCCCCTACACATTTCTGAATGAGCGGTTGGCGAAACACTATGGGATACGCGGCGTGACCGGGACGGACTTTCGGAAGGTGGATTTGACCGGCACCGGGCGCAGCGGGATCCTGACCCACGCAGGTGTGTTGACGGTTTCATCGTATGGAAACCGCACCTCGCCGGTGTTGCGCGGCAAGTGGGTTTTGGACAATATTTTGAACGCGCCTCCCCCGCCGCCGCCCGCGAACGTGCCCAGCCTGAATGAAGACGCGGTCGGATCATTAGCTTCGCTCCGCCAGCAGCTGGAGGAACATCGTAAGAACGTGGTCTGCGCTTCCTGCCACGCCCGCATGGACCCTCTGGGCTTCGGGTTGGAAAACTACGACGCCGTCGGCGCCTATCGGACCATGGACGGGAAGTTTCCGATTGATTCCTCCGGTCTGCTGCCGGACGGCAGAACGTTCCAGGGGGCCGCCGGCCTGAAGGTCATCTTGAGAGGCCAGAAGGATGCCTTTGCGGAAGGCCTCACGGAGAAGATGCTCATCTATGCGTTGGGCCGGGGCGTCGAGCGCTATGACCGGGCCGGCGTGAAGCAGATTGTTGCGCGCCT
>CAMAUG010000109.1 GCA_945861255.1 Candidatus Sulfopaludibacter sp. SbA3 | reverse complement strand
TGGTCATGTCTTGATCTCCTGTTATCGTACTCGAAATCCAATAAACCGAATAGCCCTCGGCAGGCCTTCTTCGCCCAACAAAACATCTGCCCGCACGGGTTCACTCAAGCGATCCTCGTGCACCGGCAAACCCACCGCCCGCATCGCGGACGCCGGCAGATTCACGCGCAGGATCTGCCCCCGCTCAAACGGTGGAGCGGGATCCATCAACGGGTAGAAACCCGTCACTACATCGGGCACGGCAAAGTCCCGCGCCCCGCCCCGTTCGGCGGCGGCAGGAGCAATCACCCGCACGGAAGCTTGGGACGCCCGTGCGCTCCGACGCGCTGCCCGTGGCCTGATTCGCACAGGAGGCAGTTCCGCAACGGCTTGGGAAGGAGCCGTCAGTATTCGCTCTGGCCCTACGGCCACGGCGGGAGCCTCGGAAGACGGGGCACGGGACATCAAGAACGCCGCCATCACGGCTGCGGCCGCTGCCAGCATCCAGCCCGCCGCGCGGCGCAAGACCCGCCGACGCCAGCGAGCGCGAAATTCCACCTGTAGCCGCACACCCACATCGGGCGAGGCCTCCAACTCCCTGTCCACTTCCTTCAGGGCTTGTAGCGCTTCGAGGATTCTTTCGTCGCTCATCTTACACTGTCCTTGCTTCCGCTAATGGCGCCAGCTTTCGCGCCAGCATGCGCCTACCCCGGTTGAGCCTGGAGCGAACCGTGCCCACCGGGCACTCGAGAATCCCGGCTGCCTCCTCATACGTCGCGTCTTCCAGATCGCACAGCGCTACGGCTTCCCGATACACCTGCGGCAGGCTCAGTACGGCGCGCCGCACGTCCTCGATGGTCTGGCGGCGAGTGAATTCCTCCAGCGCATCGCTGTCGTCGGCGGGATCGAAGTCTTCCGGTTCCTGGTGCGCGCCGCGCTCTTGTTCCAGGCGCCGCATTACGTGGTTCCGCGCGATGCCGAACAGAAACGAGCGCACCGTCCCGCGCGAGACATCGAACCGCCGCGTGTGTACCATCAGCACCAGAAAGACTTCCTGCGTCACGTCTTCCGCCACGGGAACGCAACCCGTCATGTGCAGCGCGAAACGGAACACCGGCCCTTGGTGGCGGCGATACAATTCGGCGAAGGCCTCTTCACCCCCGTCGAGCATTTGCCCCACCAGTTCTTGATCGCTCCCGCCCATCCACATTTTGAGACGCGTCTCACGGCGTCTTCGTATTCAATTCCGTTCAGCCATGCGATTAGTTCCAATTTTTGTTAGCGATGGCGCTCCGGGGCTGTGGAAAACCCGAAAAGGCGGGCAGGCGCCGGCATCCAGCACCAGAGGACGAGCCCAGCGATGGTTTTTGGGGCGAAACCGCGCTGGGCAGCAGTGCGGCCAAGCAGTGCGGCCAGGCAATCCGCCGGCGGTTCTTACATTTCAGTAATGTGCGCCGGCGCCGTCAATTCGCCCCGTAGACTTCCTTGTATGTTTGGATCGCTTCATCTTCCGACGGCAGGCGGAGACCGTCCGTGAAGCGATTCATATAGGCGAAAGCGCAGGTCTGCAGAACCACTTCCATGGCTCCCTGTTCGCCGAACTCTTTCTTCAGCTTGTCGTAATCCGCACCGGTAATCGACGCCGGTGCGGCGGTCAGCTTCCTTGCGAATTGCACGGCAGTGAGTTCGCGCGGAGTAAGCGCGGTGTCATCCTTTTTCATCGCCACAAGTTTGGCGATACTCACGCCCTGACGCCGCAAGCCCTGCACCTGGTGCAACGTGCAGTAGCGGCACCCGTTGGCCATGGAGACCGCGAAAGAAATGTGCAGTTTCAAGGTTCGATCTACCGCTGCATACCCCTGGATCGCACTGCCATAGGCGAGCCAGGCGTCCGCCGCGGCGGGGCTGCGCAGCATCGCGCGCATCGAATTGGCGAACCCGATACCAAGAGCGGACGGGCGCTCCCGGTTGCGGCGCTGCATTGCTTCCACGGCCGCGATCTCGGCGTCTGAAATCAGGCCGACTCTTGCGGCCGGCGACTCCACGCGGGAACCGGCCTCGATCGGCGCGTCCCCTTCCACGGGCAATTGTAATGCTTCGGCGAAGCGCACCAGGTAGTTGAAGAAGCATGTGGTGATGGTCAGCTCCACCACCTGGCTATCGTTGTACTGCGCGCGAACCTGGCGGAAATCCGCATCGGACACGCCGTGAATATCCTTGGTCAGCTTCTCGGCATAGCTCAATGCCAGCGATGACCCGGCATCGCTGGGCGGCTTCGCGAGAAATTCCTTGCCGCGCGGCGAGGCTTTCAACCGGCGTTCCATTTGCGACGTGAGATAGCCGCTGCTGTAAATCCGCGCGACCCGCAAACCCATCGCGAGCTTTACCTCAGGCTCGATGGCCCCCTCATACACGACGGCATTGAACAATCTTTGCATCGGTTGCATCGCCTTGGGCAACTGATACAGCGCCCGCACGAAATTGGGGGAGCCGGCGTCCGGCGCCAATGGAACGCGAGACGTTGTTTCCGCGAGCGCGGCGGCAGCAGAAAGAGCCAGAAACAGAAAAGGGATCATAATCAGTCTCCTCTGAAAATGAATCGGCCGTGAGTGAGGCGCCCACGCATGCGAAGCGACCAGTCTCAATAATTATCATAAGGGATTAGCGGCCATCCGCGGACTCCGCGGGAAGCCCGCAAACGATCATTGATGCGGAGGGGAATGGTGGGCGCGCGGGGACTCGAACCCCAGACCTCCTGCGTGTGAAGCAGGCGCTCTAACCAACTGAGCTACGCGCCCGAATTGCGGCGGGAATTTTCATTATAGTCCACGCCGGCGTGGCTGGACGATTCATCGCGCGAGGTTCGCGGCAGTTCCGCTAGAATGGTTACTCATGCCCCGCGAAGTCTCCAACTCCCCAGATGCCGCGCCGGCCAAGGTCCCGACGCCCGGATCTCCCCTCAGCTTTGAAGCGGGCCTGCAGCAACTGGAAGCAATCGTCAAGGAAATGGAAAGTGGTGAACTGCCGCTGGAGCGCGCGGTGGAGTTGTTCGAACAGGGCATGAAACTGAGCGACGTCTGCCGTAAGCAACTTGAAGAAGCGGAGACGCGCGTTGAGATTCTGATGAAGCGCGCCGGCGACGTAACTCCGCAGCTGTTCCGCCCCGAAAAATGACCCTGCAAGAGTACATGGCGGCGCGGCAGAAAGACGTCGATGCCGCGCTCAGCCGCTGGGTGCCACCCGAAACCGAGAATCCATCCGCTATCCATCGCGCCATGCGCTACAGCCTGTTCGCCGGAGGCAAGCGCATCCGGCCCCTGCTCGCGATCACCGCCGCGGAAGCTGTTTCAGACGCACCTTCCGGTGTTGCGGACGCGGCCTGTGCCTTGGAACTGATCCATACGTACTCGCTGATTCATGACGACCTGCCGGCGCTCGACAACGACGATCTTCGGCGCGGCCGCCCCACCTGCCACAAGGTCTTCGGCGACGCGCTGGCGATTTTGGCGGGCGACGCGTTGCTCACGCTCGCTTTTGAAGTGCTCGCAAAGCTGGAGCGCACGAGCGCCGATCGCCGCATCGATCTGGTCCGTGAACTGGCCACCGCCTCCGGCACGGTGGGCGGAATGATCGGCGGACAAGTTAACGACATTGAAGGGGAAGGCAAGATCCCGACAGCCGCGCTGCTCGAATCGATTCATCGCGCCAAAACCGGTGCTTTGTTGCGCTGCAGCGTCCGCTTCGGAGCTATCTACGCCGGCGCGGATACCGCGCAACTGGCCGCGCTCACGGAATTCGGCGAACACGTGGGACTGGCTTTTCAGATCGTCGACGACGTTCTGGACGTGGAGCAGACGTCGGAGCGACTCGGCAAGACCGCAGGCAAGGACGCCGCGCAGAAGAAGGTCACGTTCCCCGCGGTCTACGGAATCCAGCGCTCGCGCGCCATGGCGGAACAGGAGCGCCTGGCCGCGCACCAGGCGCTGAACGTGTTCGGTCACCGCGCGAACCGGCTGCGGGAGATGGCGGATCTGGTGGTCCGCCGCAGCGTATGACAGTGGCCGCCATGAGACCCGGCAAATCGCGAATCGATCAACTGCTGGTCGAACGTGGACTTGTCGAATCGCGCGAAAAAGCACAAGCTCTGATTCTGGCCGGACACGTCCTGGTCAACGGCCAGAAAATTCACAAGCCCGGTCACAGTGTGGCCACCGATATCGCCGTCGAAGTGCTGGAGCGCATGCCATACGTCAGCCGCGGCGGCTACAAACTGGCTGGCGCACTGGATCATTTTCAAGTGGACGTCACGGGCTTTACGTGTCTCGACGTCGGCGCCTCCACGGGCGGCTTCACCGATTGTCTGCTGCAGCGCGGCGCGGCGCGTGTATGGGCCGTCGATGCCGGACACGGGCAGATCGACTGGAAATTGCGCAATGACCCACGCGTGACAGTCTGCGAAGGCGTCAACGCGCGTTATTTGAAACCTCAGGACTTCTCCGAGCCTTTCGATCTGGGCGTCTGCGACGCCAGCTTTATCTCCACGACACTGTTGCTGCCGGCGATCGCTCCGCTGCTCAAATCCCACGGCGAGATGTTGATCCTGGTGAAACCGCAGTTTGAGGTGGGGCGCGGACAAGTGGGCAAGGGCGGCATTGTCCGCGACCCTGCCCTGCATCAAGCCGCATGCGATCGCGTGCGGACGGCTGTGGAAGCGCTCGGCTATACTGCGAGAATCACGGATAGCCCGATCTTGGGAGCGGAAGGCAATCGCGAGTTCCTACTCCATGCCGCAAAATAAGGCACACGCGCCGATTCAGGTCGCCGGAATCGTCTCCAAACCGGAAAGCGAGACGGCCACTCGCATCGTGCCGGAGCTGATGCGGTGGCTGGAACACCGGGGAATCGAAACACGCATTGACGGTGAGACCGCCGCTTACGCCGGCCGCGGCGATTTTCTTTCCCGCGAGGCGGTTTGCCGCAGTGCGGAGCTCATCGTCGTTTTGGGCGGCGACGGCACGCTGCTTTCCGCTGCGCGCGCAACCGGAGGATGCAACATTCCGCTGTTCGCGGTAAATCTGGGTGGTTTGGGTTTTCTCACCGCCATCACGGCCGATGACTTGTACCCGCAACTGGAGCGAGCGCTCGCGGGCGATTACGCCGTCAGCCAACGCCGCATGTTGCACTCGGAATTGTGGCGCGAGGGGGAATTGAGAGGCGCGTACGAATCGCTCAACGACATATCCCTGGCGAAGGCCGAGATCGCGCGCATCATCGATCTAGAGGTGCAGGTGGATGGTCATTACATGTGCCACTACAAAGCGGATGGATTGATCGTGTCCACACCCACCGGCTCCACCGCGTATTCGCTCTCGGCGGGCGGCCCTATCATGGCGCCTAGCGTGGCGGCGTTGTGCATCACTCCTATTTGTCCGCACATGCTGAGTAACCGGCCCATCATCGTCCCCGACGACGCGGTGATTCAGATTACGCTCCGCAGCAGGAGTGCGACCTACCTCACTGCCGACGGCCAGGCCGGTGAGATGCTGCTGCGGGACGATCGCGTGGACTGCCGCCGGTCGGCGCACACCGTGAATCTGATTCAACCCGAGGGCTTGAAGTTTTTTGACGTGCTTCGCGAGAAACTAAAATGGGGTGGCCGATGAGCGTGAGCACCGGCGTGGAACGAAAACCGAAAGTCTCCCTCACCACGTGGATCCTCATCGCGCTGGTGGCGGGCGTCGCGTTCGGCGCGTTATTTCCGAGCGCGGCGAAGGAAATGCGCCTGCTGGGCCAGTTGTTCCTACGGTTGATCAAGTCCGTGATCGCGCCCATGGCCTTTGGAGTATTGGTTGTGGGAATCGCCGGCGCGGGCAGCGCGAAAACCATGGGCCGTATCGGCGGGAAGGCGATTCTCTATTTCGAGATCGTCACCACGCTGGCTCTGTTTGTCGGCCTGGGAGCGGTGCATCTTACAAAACCAGGCGTCGGCATCAACCTGCCGAAGAGCACCGCGTCCGGTGTGGAGCCGAGCAGCGCAAGCTTCGAGCAAGTGTTGGAACACACCGTACCCACCAGCATCTTCGACGCCATGGCCCGCGGGGAGGTGCTTCAAATCGTGGTCTTCGCTTTGCTGTTCGGCGCGGCCTGCGCCTCCATCGGCGCGAAGGCCAGGCCGGTGGTCGCATTTTGCGAATCGCTGTCGGAGGTGATGTTCGGGTTCACCAATTACGTCATGGTGCTGGCGCCGTTCGGAGTCTTTGGCGCGATGGCGGCCACCGTGGGTGACAACGGGTTGGGCGTCCTGCTCAACCTGGGCAAGTTGGTCCTCACGCTGTATGGGGCGTTGATCTTCTTCGTGGTGGTGGTGCTTGGCAGCGTGGCGCTGATCATCAGGTTGCCCGTGAAGCGTTTCATCCAGGCCGTGCGTGAGCCATTCATGATCGCGTTCTCCACCACCACTAGCGAGGCCGCTCTGCCGCGCGCGCTTGAAAACATGACGAGATTCGGCGTCCCCCGGCACATTGTCGCTTTCGTGCTGCCGCTGGGCTACAGCTTCAACCTGGACGGCTCTACTTTGTACTTATCGCTGGCCGCGATTTTCGTCGCGCAAGCGGCGGGCGTGCATCTACCTCTTTCCACGCAACTTCTCATGATGCTCACGCTGATGCTGACCAGCAAAGGGATCGCCGGTGTGCCGCGGGCATCGCTGGTGATTCTGGCGGGGACGCTGGCGTCCTTCGGTTTGCCTGTCGAAGGCGTTGCCGTGATTCTTGGCGTCGATGGGTTGATGGACATGGCGCGGACCTCGGTCAACCTGCTCGGCAACTGTCTGGCGGCGGCAGTCGTGGCGCGCTGGGAGGGTGTGGATTTGAATGCCCCGGCGGCGCAGGCGCCCGTTGAGACGGCCGCGGTGTAATCAGCGCATCTACGGGCCCACATAGCAAAACCGCGGCGCCGGTTCCGCCGGCGGTTGACGGGCGTCGTTCCATAACAGTGTCTCCGGCGGCCGGCCGGTTGCAAGGCGCACGGCTTCCTCGGCGACGATACGGGGACGCGGAAAGCATTGGACCCAAATGGGACCATCCGTGCGTCGCGCCAGGGAAATCAACTGCTCGGTCGGCGCCGCCCGCTCCAGAAATTGCTCGTGCTTACGCGTCCAGATGTAACCGATGTTGTGCAAAGCGACAAGCGCTATTAGCGCGGCAACAACCCAGCGCCTGGATTCCATCGTCCCCACGACATGCGTCATCGCCAAGCCCACCAGCATCGCCAGGCCCGCGCTTGCAAGATAGACTTGACGGCTCGGAATCCGGTGCATGTACGTCAGGAAACTGTACGGCAGCAGCGCGATGCCGATCCAAATCAGCGCCGGAAGAGCAGACCGTTGCATGACCCGGCCAGCGCGCCAAAAAAGCCACGCGCCCGCCACCACGCCCCAAATCCACAACAATCGCCCGTAACTGTTCGGCCAGGTGATCCACACCGGAGCATGCAAGGAAAAACTGCCATCGGAAAATCGGAAGGACTGGCCTCGCGTGGATGTTATGAAAAGCGCCATGACCAAGCCAGCCGCACCATGACGAAGCAGCCAACGCAGCGAGGGCCGCCATGCTGCAAGGGGCGTCGCCAGCCAGAACAGCGGGAGAAACACAACGGCGGATTCCTTGGAGAGCAGCGCGCCACAGAACAGAATGAAGCTTCCGGCCGCCCACGCATCCTGGCGTTTCCGTTCCAAAGCCCGTCGCCAGCAGATCAATGACGCAACGCCAAACATGAACATCAACAACTCCACCACGGAGGAATACCAAATGACCGCTTCCTGATGGCCCTCAGATACGGCGAAAAAGGCGGCCGGCCAAAACGCCGCTTCCTTGAAAGGCGTCCACGCGCGGCAGAGCCAGAACAAGAGGAACGTGTTAATCACGTGCACCACCAGGCTAGCGCCGTGGAATACGGCCGGCCGCAGACCGAACGTGTCCCACAATCCATACGTCAGCCAATAACTCGTGGTCCGGGGAAAAGGCCATGCATCTTGAATCAACAGTGGCAACCCGGATGGCGGTCCGTATTTCCGCGCGTCCGTTATGTTCGGGTAGTCGTCTTCAAACAGAGGGATCGCCAGCGTGCGCGCATAGGTTGCCACGCACAGCAGCGCCAGCAGACACAACGCCACGGCTCGCCGTTCAGGCACTAACTTCTTGGCCCAGCTTCTTGTGCCAGGGCACCGCGCCCTTCAGCGCCGCGTTCACGGCGTTGATATTCTCCACGCCCTTGGTGGCGAGAAACTCTTCCAGCGCATGCAGGCCTTTGGTGGCGTAAATCGGCATGCCGTCCTTCCACGTGGCCCTGCCGCACAATACCCCCGAATAGCCGGCGCCCGAATCGGTGGCCATGCGCAGGCTCTCCACGAACTGCGCGTTGCCCACGCCGGCGCTCAGGTAAATGAACGGTTTCGAGGCCACGTCCGCGGCTTCGCGAAACAGACTGAGAGCTTCGCTGTACGACTGGGCCTTTTGCCCCTTATACACCGAGCTACCCTCCACGAATTCCGCGTTGATGGGAACTTCCACCTTCAACACATCCACTTTGTACTGGGGCTTTGAAAACTCCTGCATGCTGCCGATCACCACACGCGGCTTGATCTTGGCGTACTCCACGCCCTTTTCGTCCCCGCCTTTCGGATCGTAGCCCACGAATTCCAGGAAGAAAGGAATGTCATTATCCTCGCACTCCGACCCGATGCGCTCGACGAATGCGTGCTTGATGTCGTTCGCCTCCACATCGTCGAACGGCGAGTAGTAGATCAATATTTTGACGGCATCGGCGCCCCAGTCCTTGATGCGCTTCCCGGAAACATGCGGCAGCAAGTCCGGCAAACGGCCGGGTTTGGTATTGTCGTAGCCCGATTCTTCATATGCCAGCAACAATCCGGCGTTGGCGGAGCGCGCCTTTGCGGCGTCCAATCCAAATTCGGGGTCCAGCAAGATGGCCGAAGCGTGGGGCGTCAAGATCCGCGTGACGGCGGTCTTGAATTCCGACATCATGTCCCAGGTGATCGCTTTCGTTTCGACGCCCTTGGCGGAGGCCAGCGACTTTTGCAAGCTCCCCCGTTGATCCATCGCGGCGGCGGCGATGATCCCGTCTTTGTTGGCGAGCGCCTTCATGTGTTTCAGTTTCCCAGTGGAGAGTGACATAAACTTTATTGTAATGCAGGGCTGCGGCGCGGCCTTAGCTGCGGCACGCCTGGAGCGTGCGCCGGAAGTACGCCTGCGCGCGCGCCACATCCCGCATAATCTGCGCCTTCAACGCATCCGCCGATTCGAATTTTCGCTCGTCCCTCACTCGTCGCAGGAATTCAACGCGGATGCGTACGGGCGTCGGTGGCGTGAAGGGATCCAGCAAAAACGTCTCGATGGACAATTCCGGGCCTCCGTCAAACGTGGGGCGATGACCCACGTTGGTAATCGAATTCCACTGGCGCGTTTCGCCGTCGTCCGAGGTGGTTCGCGTGATGTAGACACCTTCGCGGGGCAGCACCTGCGCCGTGGTCTTCAGATTCAGGGTCGGAACCGTCTGTCTCGACCCGATGCCGTGCCCGGAGACAACTTGTCCGGAGATCGCGAAGGGCCGTCCCAGCAACCGCCCGGCCAAAGACATGTTACCGGAATCGGCGGCGCGCCTGATTTCACTCGATGACACGGTGCGGCCACGGAACACCACCGGTTTCACCGCACGAACCGAGAATCCATGGCGTAGGCCCAGCTCAGTCAGAACGGCGGTATCGCCGGCCTGTTTGTGGCCGAAGCGGAAGTTCTCACCCACCACCACCACAAGCGCGCGCAGGGACTTGGCCAGAACGCGTTCCGCGAACTGTTCCGGCGTCCATTGCGCCACCACCGTGGTGAACGGTTGGATCAGCACGTATTCAATACCGGCGCGCGCCATTAAAGAGCAGCGCTCAGCTTGCGTGGAGAGCAGGCGCGTCGCGCGTCCCGGCGCGACGATCGCAGCGGGATGCGGATCGAACGTCAGCACCGCCGGCGCAACACCTTGCTCCTTCGCGGCGCTGACCACTTCTTCCAGCAGCCGTAAGTGTCCGACGTGTACGCCGTCGAAATTGCCGATGGTCACCGCCGTGGGGCCGAACTCGGCGGCTTCTTCCAATGATCGGGCGACTCGCATCCTAGGAAGCGGCCCCCTTCCAAGGAATTTCAAGTTCCAGGCCATCGTAGGCCAATCGCACGTGCGGCGGAAACGCGGCATCGGTGGCCTGATGCGGCAGATCGTGACTGATGTGCGTGAAATATGCGCGGCGCGGCTGCAATTCCTCCACCGATTGCAGACTCTGGGAAACGGTGGAGTGCGTGGGATGCGGCCGGTTTCGCAGCGCATCCAGGAACAGGACGTCCAGATTCCGCAACTTCATCTTCGACGCCTCTGGAATCTCGTTATGATCGGTCAAATACGCCAGGTCCCCGAAGCGGAAACCCAGAACGTCGGACCACCCGTGCTTCAGCGGCACAGGAATCACATCCAGACCGAATAACTCAAATGGGCGCTCGTCGATGGTGCGCAAGTCCACTTTTGGAGTGGACGATTGCGTTGGCGCCTTGTCGAAGGCGTACTGAAAAACACGCGTCACAATTTCCTGAGTCAACGCGGTTGCGTAAACCGGAATCGGCCCGCCCTGGTGGTAGTTCAGAGGGCGCACGTCGTCCA
>CAMAUG010000108.1 GCA_945861255.1 Candidatus Sulfopaludibacter sp. SbA3 | reverse complement strand
GGAACTCTTCCAGCAGCTTGGACCGATCCGATTCTAACTTCGAGAGCGTATCAGGCATGTAGGATCTCCTCTGTGCGTATCTATCCGCTCAGAAGTATGCCACAAAAATAGAAAAACCGCCATGGTTAACTCCTGTGTCGTGCACCCCCTTGTGAACCGGCAGTTGACAGCCCAGCCTGAAGCATAACAATTTCCCGAAGCTGTTGGCCGGTGTTGCGCCCATGCGGGAACTGCCGTGATCCGTCGGTAATTCTCCGGCGGCAGGCTTCAGGGCAGCCGTGCGTATGCACGCGATGACCGTGTCTCAAGGACACGCCATGGGCCGGTCCTACGGTAGCGATGGGGCCGTTACAATAAATAGAATCATTCGCTCCGCGAGCGCGGTGGGGAGGAAGGCCATGAAAACAGCTCCGCAGAGAAGTTTTGTCCGGGTTGCCGCCCTCGCGTGCACTTCCGCGCTGCTCGTCGCCGCCACCATATGTGCGGCCGACATCAAGGTAGTGACTTCCGGAGGGTTCACGGCCGCCTATCTTGAGCTGGTCCCCGAATATGAACGCGCGTTGCACAACAAACTCATGACGGAGTTCGGACCGTCCATGGGCACGACCCATAACGCCATTCCCATGCGCCTTGAGCGCGGTGAGGCGATCGATGTTGTGATCATGGCCGCTCCCGCGCTCGCCGATCTGGTGAAGCAGGGCAAGGTCCGGGCAGACAGCGGGGTCGACCTCGTGCAATCCAAGATCGCCATGGCCGTTAAGAGCGGAGCGCCGAGGCCCGATATCAGTACCGTGGAGGCGCTGAAGCGGACATTGCTGGCCGCCAAATCGATTGCCTATTCCGATAGCGCGAGCGGCGTCTATCTTTCCACCGAACTGTTTCCGAAGCTCGGCATCGCCGATCAGATCAAGGGTAAGAGTCGTAGGATTCTGGCCAATCCCGTGGGCGGAGTGGTTGCGAGCGGAGAAGTCGAGATCGGCTTCCAACAGGTTAGCGAGCTGCGTCCGGTGAAGGGCATCGACATCGTCGGGGAGCTGCCGCTCGGGGCGCAGAAGGTTACAGTTTTCTCGGCGGGCATCCCGGCAACGTCAAGACAACCGGAATTGGCCAAGGCGCTGATCCACTGGCTGGCGTCACCAGTTGCTTACGCGGCCATCGAGAAGAGTGGCTTGGAGCCGATGAAGTCCAGGTAATGGCGTCGCGCGATGGTGGCAATCTAGGCGACCTCGGTCGATAGGTCGTATCTCAGCGGCAGGATCAACTCGGTGGGGCTGGCCGCAGGCCGCATGTTATGATAACCATTCGCCGTGGATTCGTCCCTCGCCGCCTTGATCGATCACACGCTGTTGAAACCCGAAGCAACTGCGGCGGATATCAGGAAGCTGTGCGCCGAAGCCCGCCAATACGGCTTTGCAAGCGTATGCGTGAACCCGTACTGGACGCCGTTGGCGGCGGCGGAACTGGATGGTTCCACAGTGCCCGTATGCACAGTGGTGGGCTTTCCACTGGGTGCGAATGCCACCGACGTTAAGGTGGCGGAGACCGCGGCGGCAATCCGCGCGGGGGCCCGGGAAATCGACATGGTTCTGAATATCGGCGAATTGCGCGGGGGCACTCACGCGGCTGTGGCGGCCGATATCCGCGCGGTGGTGCAAGCGGCCACGGAGGGCGGCGCGATTGTCAAGGTGATTCTGGAAACCGCGCTACTGAACGACCAACAAAAGATCGCCGCCTGCCGCATCGCGCAGGACGCCGGCGCGCGGTTTGTGAAGACCTCGACGGGGTTCGGCCCGGGCGGAGCCACCGTGGAAGACGTTGCCCTGATGCGCCGGGTTGTGGGCCCGGACATGGGCGTGAAGGCATCAGGCGGCATTCGGACGCTGGAAGATTGCCGGAGAATGATCGCAGCCGGCGCCACGCGCATCGGCGCCAGCGCGGGCGTCAAAATAATGGAAGCGGCGGTATAGACCGCGCATGGCCAACCCCAGCATGGCACCTTCACGCAAGACCGCCGGCCGGTTTCGAGAGCGCGCTGAAATGCTCGACTTTCTGCTGGAAGTCACCCGCATCACGTCGGAGAGTCTGGATCTGGACAAGCTGATGCGCGACGTGGCGGCCATCGTCAAGACCGTGGTGTCTTTCGATTTGTTCGCTCTTCTGCTCTACAGCGAGAAATCGCAGGGCCTGCGCATTCGCTATTCCATTGGACATCGCGAAGAAGTGGTGCGCAGTCTTGTGATTCCCCTGGGCGAAGGCATCGTTGGAACGGCCGCGCAGACGCGTGAGCCGCTGTTGGTCGAAGACGTCCGCAGCGATCCGCGGTACTTGAACGCGCTTGACGCGGTGCGCGCCGAACTGGCCGTTCCCCTAATCGCGCGGCGCAAACTGGTTGGCGTGATTGACGTGCAATCCACCAGCCCGCACGCGTACTCGGAGCAGGATAAGACGCTGATGCGCCTGATTGCGTCGCGCGTGGCATCGTCCATTGAGAACGCGGTGCTCTACCGGCGCGTGGACCATCGCAATCGCACGTTGCGAACGCTAGCGGTACTGTCACAAGAATTCAGCTCGATTCTCGGTCTGGATGAACTGCTGGGTAAGATCGCGGCTTCCGTCCGAACGCTCATTAATTACGATGCCTTCAGTATCTATCTGGTCGACACTGAAAAACAGGTGCTGCGCCACCGGTTCAGCGTGCGCTTCGACCAGCGCGTGCATCTGGACAACATTCGATTGGAGGAAGGGATCACGGGCGCGGCGGCCCGCACGCGTGAACCGGTGCGCGTACTGAATACATTGAACGACCCTCGGTATATTCCTTCACATCCTAACGTTCATTCCGAACTGGCCGTTCCGCTAATGGTTCAGGACAGGGTGATCGGCGTGCTGGACGTGGAGAGTGAACGAGTGGGCGCATTCAGTGAGGATCATCAGCAGACCCTGTCCCTGCTTGCGCCGCAAATCGCCAGTTCGGTGGAAAACGCCCGCCTATATGAAGAACTGGCGAAGCGCGAGCAGCGCATGGATCAGGATCTGAAGGCGGCACGGAATCTGCAAAAAATCCTACTGCCGCGCAAAGCGGAAGTCCGGGGTTTGGAGATCGGCATCCGCTCCCGCCCCGCGCGCGATATTACCGGCGACGTGTACGAGTTTTACGAGCATGGCGGCGATTATACCGTCATCGCGTTCGGCGACGTCAGCGGCAAGGGACCGGCGGCGGCATTGTACGGCGCGCTGGTCAGCGGCTTGTTGCGCACGCTGGCTCCGCGCCGGCGAAGTCCCGCGATGTTAATGCAATCGATCAACGAGGCGCTTTTGGAGCGGCGCGTGGACGCGCAGTATGCGACGCTTACCGTGCTGCTATGGGACCCACGAACCCGGCTCCTGACGTTCTGCAACGCGGGCGGCGAGGCGCCGCTGATCTTTCGCAAAGGTGAAATCCTGACGTTGCGAGCGTCGGGCGTGCCGGTGGGATTGCTCGAAGACCGCCAGTACGAAGAAGTGGAATGCCAGACGGAGCGCGGCGACGCGATTCTGCTGTATTCAGACGGCGTGCAGGATCAACTCAATGAAGACGAGAAACACTTTAGCCGTGCCCGGACTCTAGATCTTTTCCGCAAGTACGGCGCGGAACGTCCTCAGAAGATCGCCGATGCGGTCATCAAGGAGCTGGACAAATTTCGCGAGGATACGCCCATCACCGACGACCAGACCGTCGTGGTGATGAGGGTGCTGTAAGGCTTGCCCGGCTTATGCCGGGGATGGAATGGGGAATGAACGCCTTTACCTACAAGGAACACGCACTCCATTGCGATAACGTCGCGCTCGCGGAGATCGCGGCCCGCGCCGGCACGCCTTGCTACGTGTACTCGGCCGGAACGATTCTCGAAAACTACCACGCCTACGACGAAGCCTTTGGTGAATCGCCGCACCTGGTGTGTTACGCCATGAAGGCCAACGGAAATCTTGCGATCCTTAGTTTGCTGGCCGGCGCCGGCGCGGGCTTCGATATCGTTTCCGGAGGTGAATTGTTCCGGGTGCTCAAAGCCGGAGGCGATCCTGCCAAGATCGTCTTTTCGGGCGTGGGAAAGACGGCGCAGGAAATAGACGAAGCGCTGGCGGCCGGGATTTTTTCTTTCCATTGCGAGTCGGAGCCGGAACTCGCGTTGATTGACGCGCTGGCCCACCGCCGCCGAATGAAAGCACGCGTGGCTCTGCGCGTCAACCCGGACGTGGAAGCCGATACGCATCACTACATTTCCACGGGACGCCTGGCACACAAATTCGGTATCGATCTAACCGATGCCGAGGGCGTCTATGAACGTGCGCGTCAACATCCAAATCTGCTGTTGGAAGGCGTCAGCTGCCATATCGGATCAAAGCTGATGGATCCCGCGCCGCTGCTGGAAGCGGCGGATCGCGTGCTGGCGTTCATCGACCGGCTGCGAGCTAAGGGGTTCGATATTCAATACGCCGATTTCGGCGGCGGACTGGGCGTGGCTTATGAGCCGGAGGAAGTCACCCCCGCGATCCGCGAATACGTGCACCAGTTAAAGGCGAGAGTGCAGGGCCGTAACCTGCGCGTGACACTGGAGCCGGGCCGCTCCATCGTGGCAGCCGCCGGCGTGCTGTTGACCAAGACGCTGTACCGGAAGAAAACCGGCGGAAAGGAATTCGTGATTGTCGACGCCGCGATGAACGATTTGATCCGCCCCGCGCTTTACAGCGCCTATCACGGCATCTTACCGGTGCGGGACCGCGGCGCGCCCACGTTGCTGGCCGACGTTGTTGGCCCCGTCTGCGAGACTGGCGATTTCATCGCCCGCGACCGCAGCCTTCCCGAAGTTCTGCCCGGCGATTTGTTGGCCGTGTGCACCACCGGTGCGTACGGGTTTGTGCAGTCCTCCACGTATAACGCGCGGCGCCGCCCCGCCGAGGTGCTGGTGGAGGGAGCCTCCTGGCGCGTGGTGCGCGAACGCGAGACGTACGCAGACCTGATTCGCGGTGAAGTGCCCCTTCCGTAAACGGCGCCGCCGCCGCTCAGCGGACCTGGGTCCTCAAGATCGCGGGCGGCCCGCATGGAACCATCGCGATGCCTCCGGCTGCTTGAGGCGGACTAGGCAGCCGGGAGCCGCGGTTGATTTGCGGCGCGCCTCACCCACTTGTACGCCGCGATTGAATTTTCCCAAAAGTATTTCTCCGCCGCCCCACGCCCCTTACCCATGAAGAATTCACGGACCAGTGCAAGTTCAGTGGCATAAGGAACCCAATTGCCCGCACTGTTCGGCCAATCACTGGCGTACAACAAGCGATCTTCGCCGAAGATATCCCAGATCAAGTCGAGCCGCGGCTTGTAAATTGCCAGGTCCGTGGGAACCTTGCCGTCCACCTGGCGTGCCACTACGGAAACTTTCACGAAGACTTTTCGCTTGGCTAACTCGCGCAGGTCGGTCTCAAACGCCCGGCGGGACGCTGGTTCCGCAGGCGGTTCCAAGCCCGGCAAATGGTCCACCACAACCCTCAAATCCGGCACTCTGTCCGTGAGGCGCACGATCGCCCGGATCAGATCCGGCCGCGGGTTGGCCGTGTCCATCGTTAGGTCCGCGGCGGCCAGGTCTTTGATACCCGCGACGAATTCTGGATTCTCCACTTGTGAAACGATATTCCTGCCCCATATGTTTCCGCAACGGATACCGAGGAACAGAGGATCTTTGTGATACCGCGCGAGGTACTCACGAAATTCCGGTTTTTCCGGCTCCAGGTTCCCGACGGTACCCAGCATCATCGTGTCCTTCCTGCACAATTCCAACACCCAAAGGTTGTCCTCAACCCATGGGCTGGCCTCCAGCTCGATGGCGCCGACGACGCCGAGCGGAACCGCCACGCGCCGGAACGTCTCCGGACTGGCGACCGGAAGACCCGGCGCGGCGTTCCTGCCGGGGTAGGGCACGCCGATCGGCCGAGTGGTGTCGTAGAAATGAATGTGCGTGTCGATGATGGGTATGGCCGGCTGCTGGGCGCCGGCGCTCGCAGCGGCGAGGGCAGTGGACGCGGATAGGAACGTCCTTCGGCTGATTGCGCCGCTAGTTATCCGTGCTTGCGTGTGCTGGTTCATGGTCTACCTCTCACTGCGGAAATTGCTTGACCCCTAGGATATCTGAATCTGGTGGGGCTCTCCACGAGGCCCGGTGGTGGCGCGCTCGATCCTGGCCTCAGTGGGAGCCGCCAGTCCTCGAAAGTAGAGCACGTTTTCGAGAATGCTATAATGACTCGGCCGCAAGCGCGCCTCCGCCAGTGCTCATATCTGGAGATTATCCTAATGTTCTCTCGCAAGTTGCTTTGGAAATTCGCCGATTCATTTCCCCCCGGGGCCGGCCCGGCAACGTGGGCCTCTTGGGCCGCCGGGTTACTGGTTTTCGGGCTGCTGTTCATGTGCGAGCCGGCGGCATTGGCTCAATCGCCCGACGCTACACGAATCGCTGAAGGTCAGCGGCTGTTTGAAACCTCCTGCGCGGCGTGTCATGGGCAGAACGCCAAGGGTGGCCGCGGGCCGGACCTCACCGGCACTTTGAACCGGGGTTCCCTCGAATCGGAAATGGCCGGTAACATCGTCGGCGGGATCGCGGGCACGCAAATGCCGGCGTTTCCTATGCCGCCGCAGAATGCGCGCGCGATTGTGGCCTATCTGCGGTCGCTGAGAGCGGGCGAACCCGATCTGCCGGTGACGGGGAACGTGGCCGGCGGGCAGCAGTTGTTTTTCGGCGCGGCGCGCTGCGGCGGCTGCCACATGTACCAGGGACAAGGCGGCAGATTGGGCCCTGACCTGAGCCGCATCGGAGAGGCCAGAAGCGCGCGGGAATTGCATCGTGCCATCGCACAGCCGCATCGTGAACTGGCGCGCGGCTTCGAGACCGTGGAAGTGCGCCTGCGAAATGGCAGCCAGCTTCGCGGTGTTCGGAAGAATGAGGATACCTTCTCCTTACAGGTGATGGATGAAGCGGAAAAACTGCATTTGCTTTTGAAAAAAGAAGTGGCCACCGTGCGGCTCACCGGTAAGTCGCTGATGCCGGAAGGCGCCGTTTCCGGAACGCAGTTGGATGACGTGATCGCCTTTTTGAAAACGGCTCCTACCGTCGAAGCTGCAACCGGCCGCGCGCCCAGTAGCGGCGATGTTACTTTTGAGCGGTTGAAGGCCTCCGCGAAGGAACCGCAGAACTGGCTCACCTATTGGGGCGATCTGCGCGGAACGCATTATAGCGGGCTTTCCTCCATCAAGCCCGGCAATGTCCGTTCGTTGACCAGCGCATGGGCGTACCAGTTCGGCGGCACGCGGGTGGAGACCACGCCTCTGGTGGTGGACGGGGTCATGTATGTTACCGGACCCGGCAACAATGCAGCTGCGCTCGACGCGCGCACCGGCCGCGCCATCTGGCAGTACGTGCGCCGTTTGCCCTCAGACATCCATGCAAACTGTACCGTGATGACCAACCGCGGCTTCGCGATTCTCGGCAACCGCTTGTACATGGCGACTCTGGACGCCCACCTGGTGGCGCTGGATGCCAAGACCGGAAATCCGTTGTGGGACGTGATGGTGGACGACTACAAGATGGGAACATCGATCACGCATGCGCCGCTCGCCATTGACGGAAAGATCATTGTCGGCATCACGGCCGGCGAGTGCGCGCTGACTGGTTTCCTCGACGCCTATGACGCGGTGACGGGCAAGCGGCTATGGCGCGTCAACGTCATTCCCGGCAAGGGCGACCCGGCGCGCTCCACGTGGGCCGGCGACTCGGCGGATTTTGGCGGCGGACCCACGTGGATGACGGGAACTTACGATGCCGCCACCGACACGCTGTTCTGGTCCACCGGGAATCCCTCGCCCGACTATGACGGCAGCGTACGCGCGGGAGACAACCTGTACACCTGTAGCGTTCTGGCGCTGGATCCCAAGACCGGGAAGATGAAGTGGTATTTCCAGTTCACGCCGCACGACACGCACGACTGGGACGCCACCGAGACGAATGTCCTGGTGGACGCCACCTTTCGCGGGAAGATGCGGCATCTGATCCTGCACGCCGACCGCAACGCGTTCTTCTACGTGCTGGATCGCGACACGGGTGAGTTCTTGATGGGCAAACCCTTCGCGAAGCAGACGTGGGCGAAGGGGCTTGACGCCAAGGGCCGTCCGATCGTCATCCCCAATACGGACCCGACTCCGGAAGGCAACTTTGTGTGTCCGGATCAATCGGGCGCCACCAATTGGGCCTCGCCTTCGTGGGACCCGCAAACCAATCTTTTCTACCTGGCCGTGCGCGAATCCTGCGCGCTCTACACAAGTATTACGAAGGTGCCGAGACCGGGCGATCCATACACCGGTACCGGCCAACAGGAGGAGCCGGGCCGTTTTCCTGGCGCCATTCGCGCCATTGATCCGCAGACTGGCGAGGTGAAATGGAGTTTCGATCTGCACCTGGGCTCGGTCGGAGCTGGAGTGCTGGCGACGGCGGGCGGCGTGGTGTTCGCGGCTGCGAAGGATGGCAACCTGATCGCGCTAGACGCCCGCACCGGCGCGGAACTATGGCACTACCAGACCGGAGCCGAGATCAACGCCTCGCCTATTTCCTACAGCGTGGATGGCAAGCAATACATCGCAATCGCCACCGATTCAACCCTGTTCACGTTCGCGCTGCCATAGCAGTGAACTCATGGGGCCATGGCTCGCGTCGCATCGATCTTAACGGTTGCCGGGAAGTGGTTGCGCACCCAGGCGAGACCGGCAAAGGCGCAGACCATCGCGCCCGCCAGCGCGTACCAGTAAGGCACAGCCCCAGCCTGAATGATGGCGGCGCCGCCCAGCGAACTCAACATCGCTCCCACGCGTCCGGCGTGGCGTACGCGCGCACGCTGGACGCGCGCACGCTGGTGGGATAGACGTGCGCGGCCAGCGCGAACATGGAAGTCTGCACCGCATTGGCAAGCAAGCCATTGACGAACAGGCCTGCGATCAACCAAGTGTGATCGTCCTGGGCCTGGATAGGCGCCAGCAGAAGCGCCAGGGCGCTGGCTGCGCAAGCAAGAGAGCCATAGAGCATGGGTCCACGCGACCCCAGGTAGGTCATAAGTACGGTCCACAGCAACACGCCCAGTACGCCGCCGAAGTTATAGACTGCCAGGCCCGAACTGGCTGTGGCCACATTGATGCCCTGCGCGGTGAGCATCGCCGGCAGCCAGCCGAACACCAGGTAAATGGATGCCAGGCAGAAAAAGAAAGCGATCCAAAGTCCGGCCGTATCGCGAGCCAGTCCGGGCCTGAACAATGCGCGCAGGGAGACCCGGTCGGCGCCGCTCCGCCCGGCACGTTCTTCGAAGGTTGCGTCCGCCGGCACCGCGTGCCCCATGCGGTTGAGCAGGCGTGCGAGTCGCGGCCAGGAAGCGGGACGCCTGGCCAGAAAGCGCGGCGATTCCGGCAGCACCCGCCATAGGACCAACGCGAACAGCAGCGGCGCGGCGCCGCCGATGGCATAGAGCGCCCTCCAGCCGTATGCGGGCAGCACGCGGGCTGCGATCAGGCCGCCCAGCATGCCGCCCAGGGGGACGCACACGATGGTGAGTTTCACAGCCACCGCGCGTCGCCTTAAGGGCGCGAATTCCGCCGTGAGGGCGCTGGCGTTCGGCAGTGCGCCGCCGGCGCCCATCCCCGTTAGAAAACGCAGCACCGCCAGTCCCGCCAGGCCGTTAACGAATGCGGTCGCGATGGTGCCCAGGCCGAAGAGAGCGACGCATCCGATCAACGCCGCGCGCCGGCCAAAGCGATCACCGCAGTATCCCGCCAGCGGACTGCCGCACGCCATTCCAGCCAGGCCAAGAGCGACCACCGGGGCGAAGTCGGAGCGCGTGACCTGCCATTCGCCCAGCAGCGAAGGAATTGCAAACGCCAGGATCTGAATATCGAACCCGTCGAAAATGACGGCGAGCGCGGCCAGCATGGTCAACAGCTTCTGATACGCACTCCACGCGCTGCCATCCAACAGAGCGCCCACATCGACGACGGTACGGCTCGGGCTACCCACAATCACCTCCCGTTGTTAATGGAATACGATTCGGCTGCCGCGAGTACCGGGAGTGAACCATGTGTTCCGTCGGTCTCTTCAGCGCTGCCTCCACACCAGCCCAAGGCTAGCAGGACCTGGCCAGGTCCGACAAGCTAGGGCAGGCATGCACCGCAGCCTACCACCGGCCTTTCCATTAAAACAAATATGTGTCATTATGTTTTACAGTAGCCACATGGCCAGGAGCGAATTCGAACCGCTTCAGTGGTGGCTATGTGAGAAGGAAGGAGCTTGCCGGCTATGGTGTATATGAAGCTGATCACCGCGGGCGTGAGGCGCCACTTAGCCGTGGCGGATCGACCTTCGGTTGAATCCAGCACGCTTTGTGGATGCACGGTGACCCAGTCGCTTAGCTGGAAGCGGATCAGCGGGCTGGAAGGCGACGAGTGCGAACACTGCGCCGAACTTGCGTTTGGTGGCGCCACGCGGACCAAAGCAGCACTCGCGTCTCATGCCTACGCCGGTCCCTCCACGTGATTCCAGACCCACCGGCAACGCTTCGGCGCGATCGCGGATGTGAGTTGTCCGCTAACGGTTGTTGAGGAGGAACACCGGCTGCGTCCAGGCCCGGTGGCCGCCGCTATCCTCGATTCGCGCGCGCACGTAGCTTTCGTCACCTCTGAACGTGTAGGTTGCCGGGTTCTGGTTTGAAACCGCTAATACGCTACCGTTCTTGCC